>JAUWQL010000003.1 GCA_030611105.1 Bacteroidales bacterium | reverse complement strand
CGAAAAAGCTAATTGTATCCACATGAAGTATTGCATATTTGCTGCATTACCATTAACTCCCTGAAGAATTTCCATACTTTTGGTAGCATTAAACAATGACAATCCTATCCTTAATTCTGCTGGCACCTCAGCTTTGTATTTATACATAATATCAATTTCATCTCCTAATGATTTATTTAATTTAGTTGTAATATCAACAGGATCGGGGATGCTTTTTTGTGTTGAAAAATGATGATAAACTACACGTAAACTATTTTTATTGTTAAATGCCAGGTTAGCTTTAGCATATATATCGACTATGCCTGCATCGGAAACACTTTTTGAGAGTATCGAAAAATAGTCCATATTTCCTAAAAACTTGTTTCTGGCTCCATACAGGAGATCAAATGAATAATCTGTATTTGATGTACTTGAAGGATCATTACCACTAATAATATCTATTCCGGGTCCTAGTCCAAATTTATTTGAAAATTTATATATCCCTTTTAACGACACTAAATAAGCATTTATCTTCTGGCTATTTATATTAGTTCCTGATTGATGATAAAAATATCCATCAATTTCAAACTTTTTACTTTTTGTTTTAAAATAGGGGCCATATGTGGCAGTTACATAAACAGTTTCACTACCTTCTTCCTTTTGATATCCTGACAAAATTCCCATAAAACTTAATTTTGAACTTTGCCCTAAATTCTTACTTAAATATATAAAATCTAAAAACTTCATCTTATCAGGAGTATATTCATTCCCAATCTTGTTTTCAGTATCATTATTTAATGATAATCCGACATCGGCTCTGAAATCTTTATTATTAAAAGCATAAAGCACTCCATCGTATGTCAATCCGGTTTGACTCCAGTTTCTCTTCGCAAGGAGTCTTTGATCGTCATACGCCCATTCTTGTCGCCCGATTTTTAAAAATGAATAATCACCAAGATTTAGTTGAAACCATGCTTCATATAAATCGATACTGGCAACATCACCCTTAACCGAAGTGGAACTGTAAAGACTTTCATCTCCCCATACTCTTACGTCTTGTACTGTAATTTTTAAATTGTATTTTTCATCATCATACGAGAATCCCAGGCGGGTTCTTTGCGATATAAAATATGCGGTATTATCATCTTCTGAAAACATCGATTTATAACCATGTCGTATCTCGCCTCTTGGTCTTAATAGTGCATTAATGGTAAGTTGAGCCTTTAATGATGTAAATGCTATAGCAATTAATAAAATAGTGATTCCGATTGTTTTCATAATTATTTTTTTCATTATCTGAGTTTAATTAAAAAAGGTGTTAAGCACCTAACCTGCCTGTCGGTAGACAGGAGTGCAATTATTTTAGTTTTTAAATTGGATTTATTATCTGATTAATGAATTTGATGGTTGAGATTTTTAACATTGGAATTTATTTGTTATTTATCGTTTGAGATTTGTTTTTTTATGAATTTCATTATATGGTTACTAATACATACATCTCATTCACAATTAACTGTATGTACCTTGGATGTAAGATTTGGTTAGTGCATTTTTGGGATGTTCAAATATTTGTTCAGCAGGCCCGTGTTCAATAATTTCACCCAGGTACATAAATATCACGTAATCTGCAACTCTTTTGGCCTGCCTTAAAATATGTGTTACCATTACAATAGTATAACGCTGTTTTAGTTTTACAAATAATTCTTCAATCTCCCGGCTCGAAATAGGGTCAAGAGCCGATGTAGGTTCATCTGCCAATAAAATATCAGGGTCAACCGACAAGCCACGTGCAAGGCATAATCTCTGTTGTTGCCCTATTGAAAGTGCCGATGCAGGATCTTTCAGCCTGTCTTTTACCTCATCCCATAAACTAACTTGTCTTAAATAGTACTCGACTCTTTTATTCAGAAACCTTTTTTTCCGTCTTCCACTGATACGTAGTCCATAAGTAATATTATCGTATATGTTCATTGGCAGTGGATAAGGAGTTTGTGCTAACAAGCCCATTTTTTTCCTTAATTCGGTAATCTCTGTTTTTGGATGAAGTATATCTTCATCTCCATTAAAAATCTTGCCTTGTATTTTAATCTCGGGATACAAATCTGTAAGACGGTTCAGACTTTTTAATAAAGTTGTTTTACCACAACCGGATGGCCCAAGAATTACTGTAAGTTTCTTTTCAGGAATTTTAACATTTATATCTTTTAAAATATGATTGTTACCAATAAAAAGGTTGAGGTTTTCTATTTTTATTTTTGCTTCATTAATCATAATTCATTATTTAATTCTATTCTTTTGATATTTTATTGAAAAACCGCGTGATGCAATACTAATTATTAAAACTATCACGGTTAAAACCACAGCTGATGCATATGCCCTGTTTTGGACTTCAGGTATTGGTGAACTCAATTGAAAAAATACCGACAATGGTAAAGTTGCAGTAGGCTGTGAAAGTGAGGTTGGGATATAGTCGGTATATCCTGCCGTAAAAAGTACAGCTGCAGCATCGCCAATTGCTCTTCCAAATGCGAGCAAAATTGCAGTTATTATTCCCGGGATACATTGCCGCAGCATAACCCTGAATGCTGTCTCTGACCGGGTTGAACCCAAAGAAAATGCTGACTCCAGCAAGCCCCTGGGAACTGTTTTCAATACTTCGTCCATTGAACGAACCATTATAGGAATTATGAATAAAGTAACTGTCAGTATTCCGGCTAATAAAGAAGTGCGTAAGCCTAATAACACCATTAAAGTAAACCCGAAAGCACCATAAACTATTGAGGGAACTCCCCATAAAAGATCAAGGAAAAACCGGATAATATTCACAACATTTTTCTGTTTCAATTTATGAACATTCATGTAAAGGGCTAGCGGAAGACTAACACCCAATGCAAGCAATGTTGCACCACCTGACAGATACAAAGATCCTATTATTGCATTCAAAATACCGCCTTCTTTTCCAAAATAATAACCCCCTTTAGGAATTTGTGTAATCATACTCCACGATAATGAAGGTAAACCTTTTACAAGAATACTGATGATAATTGCCAATAATGCTATTATAATTATAGCAGTAGAGATTATCATTAATACTCTGTAAAATAGCTCTTCTGATTTTTTTAAAAGCTGACGATTCATTTTAAATCTTTTTTTCATAATGTATTATAATATATCGCGATCCCATATTAAAAATAGTAACCATAATAAATAATATTAATGCTGCCAGCATTAATGCCGAGTCGTACATCGGGATAGACAACATTTCCCCATAATTGTTAGCAATTAGCGCGGGCAACGGGTAACCGGCCTGAAAAACTCCAGTAGGAATATGTACAACATTTCCTACCACCATAAGAACAGCTATTGTTTCTCCAAATGCCCTGGATACTCCTAATCCAAATGATGATATTATTCCGGGAAAAGCTTTTCGTGTTAATACTTTCTTTATTGTCTCCCACTTTGTTGCTCCCAACGATAGTGATGCCTCAGATAATTCAATCGGGATTGTCCTGTAAACTTCAATAAGAATATTCAGAATAAATGGAATTATCATAACTGCCAAAACCACTGCGCCAGCTAAAATGCTATACCCGGACGAGTGTACATTAAACCATCCGGCTACTTTTGAGACAAAAGGAACTATAATTATAATTCCCCATACACCATAAATTACAGAAGGGATACCTGCAAGAATATCTATTACAGGTTGCATTATTTTTAAAACGACTCTCCTGGCGTATTGTGTCAGATAAATAGCTGTTAACAAACAAATAGGTGCTGCTATTATGACCGAAATAAATGTTACCCACAATGAGCTTATTATAAATGGCAGAAATCCAAACTTGCCCGACATTGGTTTCCACTCGCTTGAGAATATAAGCTCTGTTAAAGATTTTTCACCAAATAATAATGAGGATTTAATTAATAAACCGGTAAGCAGAACGAAAGGCATTGCTAAAACCAGAACATAACAACATTTCATCCAAAAAGTGCTTAACTTTTCGCGTAAATTTCTCCGCAACTTAAAATTAGTTAACACTAATGTTCTCATTATTATAAAATTGTTGTTGTATTTAGAGTTGTAATTTGTAATAACGGCGAATGCCAGAATCCTTGTTTTGCTAAATCCTGAACATCCGTCGTACCTCTATGGAACCAAGGTTAATAAAATGTTCGCTTATTATAAATCTTATGGTAACCACTTTAGTTTCTATAAATATTTTGTTTTTGAATATCAAATAAAGATTAACGATTTAAGAAGTATTTTCTTTTATTAATTTTAGCCTAATTTCAATATTCGTTAATTGATGTTCTTAAATCAAATACGGTTTTTTAAAAATGAATTTAAATCGTTTGTTTATAGGAGTTAAGAATTAGTTCAGATTGATCTATTATTGAAGTTTGGCGAGTTCATTTATCAATTTGTCATTGGATAATTGAACATATCCTCCTTCTTTTACATAAGCTTGCCCGTCTGTAACAATCCATTTTAAAAATTCTATAACTTCTTTACTTTCAGGTTTTCCTTTTGCTACGAAATATAATTCCCTGGCCGGTGGTGAAGGATATTTCTCTTCTTCAATAGCGACCATCATATCATCGAGAGAATCATAAAAGTTCTCATCATCATCAATTACACCATTTCCATTAATGTCAATCGGAATAACTTCAAGTCCCTGATGCTTTTTTCTTGAGCTTATATCATATATATAAATAACATTATTGTATCCAATTCCATAAATGTCAGACTTAACTGCATCTGCCATTCCCGGATCACCAAAAATTCCTATACCATTAAGACTTTCCTGGTTTTTGCCAAGATATGCTCCCCACATTTGAGCTGCACCACAGGCATCGGAACGGGTAAATACATTCATATTTACATCATCCATTGTTTTGTCTCCAAGCCATTTGTCCCAGGTTTTTATTTTCCCGTTAATAAAGATATCAATAAACTCATCGCGGGTTATACCACGCTCTTTTACTATATCCAGTACCGGAGAGTTTGCATTAATGGTAGGAAGTACCGCATCTTTTGTAACTGCTACCCACCAGACACCTTTTGCTTTTTCTACATCAGAAATTTCTCGTGAAAACATTCCCAGGTCTACAATTCCCGATAAAGCATCTGTCATTCCTTTTCCTGCACCTCCTGCCGAAATATCTATTCGTACTTTTGGATGAATTTTACGGAATTCTTCGGCCCAGCGGGTAGTCATTGGATAAAGGGCAAAGGCACCTGAAATAGTAATTGTGCCTTTCAGTTCTTCTGCTGAATCATTTGAACTTGAATCTGATTCAGTATTTGTTTTTTTATTGTTACAGGCAAATAAAGTAACAATCAAAACGATCAAAGAGAATAATTTAATTTTTTGCATAAAGATTGTTTTAATTTAACAATTCAAAAGTAATCTCTGAAACAATCAAATTAAACAGTTTAAAACACTAGATTTTAGTAAGTTGTTATACGTAGGTGTTTATACTTAAAGGCAATTAAAAAAGGCTCTCATTTTCATGAAAGCCTTTTCAGTTGTTTATGTATGTATTACAATTTTTCAATAGCCATTAAAGGCTGATCTTTTGTAATTAATGCAGCATCATCAACCAGGATCTTTATAATTTTACACTTGAACGGAGCTTCAATTTCGTTGAAAAGTTTCATAGCTTCAAGTATACAAATAGTGTCTCCTTCGTTAACTTCAGATCCCTCTTTTACGAATGGAGGTTTATCTGCAGCAGAAGCACTATAGAATGTTCCTGCCATAACTGCGTTAATTGTATCCTTATATTCCAGTGTATTTTGTTTTTCTACTTTTTCTTCAACTTCAGTAACTTCTTCATGTGTTTCTGCATGGATATTTTGTTTAATCTCAGGTTCTGAAAAAACATGTCCTTTTGCGCTACTATTACCTGATCGCATCGACATGTTAAAATCACCTTTTCTGATAACTAATTCACTAAGTTGCATTTTTGAAGCCCTGTCCAGAATTGCATTTATTCCTTCATAATCTTCCGGATGTAACATTGGATTTGCAGCACCCGAAACGGTTGATTCTACTGAAATTTTCTTTTCTTTTTCAGGAATTTTTGTAAACTCTTCTACTTCAATATCAGCAGGAGTTTTTGGTCTTTTATCTTCCGGCAATGCCCTCCATTTGAAATATTCCATCGAAACATCAGGAAACAGGCAATAAGACAAAATATCTTCTTCGTTTTCTATTAACTCCGGGTTTACAGCATTTTTAGTTGCTGTAGGTAATATTGGTTTAAGATCATCAGCAGGTCGGTGATCAATTGGTTTTTCCTTACCCAGAATTTGCTTAATGAATTTTGGCGCGATAGGAGCAGGCGACCGGCCATACATTCCTTTCACATAATTCTTTACTTCTTGCGGAACAACTTTATATCTTTCACCTGTTAAAACATTCATTACTGCCTGCGTTCCTACAATCTGGCTTGTTGGAGTAACCAACGGAGGATATCCAAGATCTTTTCTAACTTTTGTAACTTCTTCCAGTGCTTCAGGTAATTTTTCAATTGCATCCTGTTGTTCAAGTTGTGAACGGAAATTTGAGATCATTCCACCAGGAATTTGGTGCACAAGAATCTCAGAATCGACAATTGGTTCATAACCTCGACCTTTTGTTCTAAGAGGAGTAAGATCAGCAAAATACTTATTTACTTTTCGTAATGCTTCAACATCTAAATCAACGTCAAATTCAGTTTCCCGGAAAATAGAATTCATAGTTTCTACAGGTGGTTGTGACGAAAATCCTGCCATTGAAGAAATAGCACAATCAATAGCTCCGGCACCGGCTTTTACTCCCTCAAGGTATGCAGTTTCAGCCATTCCGCTTGTTGCATGACAATGAATCTGAATAGGAATATCCAGTTCTTTTTTTAATGCCGACATAAGATTTTTCGACATGGTTGGTGATAATAAACCGGCCATGTCTTTTATACATAGCGAATCAATTCCCATCTGAACCTGTTCTTTTGCATCACTTACATATTTTTCAATAGTATGAACAGGACTTATTGTATAAGAAAGTGATCCCTGAGCATGCGCACCATATTTTTTCACAGCTTTTATGGCAGCTTCTAAATTTCTGGAATCATTTAATGCATCGAATATTCTGAAAATATCAACTCCGTTTTCATGTGCTGTTTCAACAAAGCGGTCAACCAAATCGTCAGGATAATTTTTATAACCAACAATGTTCTGACCTCTTAATAACATTTGTAAAGGTGTTTTTTTAGCCTTTGATTTTATTAATCGGAGTCTTTCCCATGGATTTTCGCGTAAAAATCTTAAACAAACATCGAAAGTTGCTCCGCCCCAAACTTCCAGCGAATAATAACCAACAGAGTCAATAACATCAATTATATCAATAATATCTTTGGTTCTCATTCGGGTAGCCCAAAGTGACTGATGTCCGTCTCTTAAAGTAGTATCCGTAATTCTTAATGTATTTTGTTTCATAATTATCTCTATTTATTTACCTGCCTGTCGGCAGACTGGTTAACTGAGAATTTTCCCATTCCGGAATATTTTTCAAATCTGCTTTGAATTAACTCTTCAACGCTTAGTTTTTTTAATATTTCAAGATTTTTTAACACAGATTTTTTTACTGATTCGGCAATTGCTTCATAGTCGGTGTGGGCGCCTTCGCCGGGTTCTTTAATTATTTCATCAATAACTCCGTGTCTAAGAAGATCGCTGGCTGTAAGATTTAAAGCGTTGGCAGCATCAGGAGCATATTTTGCATCGCGCCACAATATCGAAGCACAACCTTCAGGTGATATAACCGAATATATGGCATTTGACAGCATTAATATTTTGTCGCCAACACCAATTCCAAGAGCACCACCGCTACCCCCTTCACCTATTACAACCGAAATTATTGGCACTTCAATTGAAGCCATTTCAGTAAGATTTTTCGCTATAGCTTCTGCTTGACCTCTTTCTTCAGCTTCAAGACCGGGAAATGCTCCGGGGGTATCAATAATGGTTACAATTGGAATATTAAACCTTTCAGCTAACTTCATTAATCTGAGAGCTTTTCTATAACCGTCAGGTTTGGCCATACCAAAATTTCTTTCAATATTTTCGTTGGTTTTCTTACCTTTATTATGACCAATTAGCATTACTTTTTGACCTCCTATTTCGGCAAAACCACCTATCATAGCTTTATCATCGGAATAATATCTGTCGCCGTGAAATTCCACAAAGTTTTTTACTATTAACGAAAGGTAATTCTGTAGAATAGGCCTTTTAGGATGCCGGCTTATACTTACAATTTCCCAGGCCGATAATGCTGGTTTTTTGGATTTTTTCTTATTAGTCATTTTTTTCTTCTGTTTCAACTGCTGTAGTATTTACTTCTAATAATTTAGTTCTTAATTGAAGAAAGATTTTAAATTTGATTACCTGTTATAAAAGCTAAGGACATTACTTAAATAATCTTTCATATCCTTTCTGTTAACAATGGAATCAATAAATCCATGCTCAAGAAGATATTCTGAAGTTTGAAAATCGTCAGGAAGTTTTTCCCCGATTGTTTGTTCAATTACCCTTCGGCCTGCAAATGCAATTAAAGCTCCAGGCTCTGAAATATTTAAATCGCCTACCATAGCATAACTTGCCGAAACACCTCCTGTAGTTGGGTTAATAAGAACCGAAATATAAGGGATATTCTTTTTGTTTAATCTTGCAATTCCGGCACATGTTTTAGCCATTTGCATAAGTGAAAGTATTCCTTCCTGCATTCTGGCGCCTCCCGATGCTGAAAAAATAATATAAGGCAAATTATTATCGTAGGCATAATTAGCAGCCTGCAGAATTTTTTCGCCTGTACCACTTCCCAGACTACCACCAAGAAATCTGAAGTCCATTACAGCAACAATTGCAGGAATACCATTAATTTTGCCATGTCCGGTAACAACTGCTTCCGACAGACCTGTTTTTTTTATGGTAGCTTCGTATTTATCCTTATAGCTGCCTTTTAAATCATTAAACTTAAGTGAGTCTTTGGGGCTAATATTATTGAAAAGCTCTTTGAAAGTATTTTTATCAAATAAAAGATTTATCCGCTCATACGAGGTAATACTACCGTGGTAGTTGCAATTCGGACAAACATTCAGATTTTCTTCCCATTCACTTTTGTAAATATGTGAATGGCATTTTTTGCACTTTATCCACAAATCTTTTTTTGATTTCTTTTTTGTAGTTGTAGTTTCGCTATACCATGCCATCTCTCGTTTCTCCGCTGTTTATGTTTCTATTTCTAATGTGAAAATTTACAAAACTTTGTTATGTTCAAACAAATTCCTGAGATAATTAGCTCGGCAAAATAGTTATTTTTATAAAAAAAAGCTAGATAAATTGTAATTATTATGACTTATAAATAATCTAAAAACAAGACTAAAACAGTATAAAAGATCGGTAAATCAGTATTTATGTTGTTATATAAAGTATCATATATAAAGGGGATTCTATATGTTATGATTTATAATGAAAAAAAGACCTCTGGTTTCCTGGAAGTCTTTTTAAAGCCTGTGGGTCCACTTGGGCTTCCCGATATTGCTGTGCTCATCGGGATAAACTTCTCGCCCAGTTAGAAAGGTTATTTTATTATTAAATGCAGATTGAAAAAACGGAGCAACGGAAAAAAATATTATTACAAAAAACATTTGTGTAATTTTAGTGATTGGTTAATAGTTGATTAATGATAAGCGTTCGTTTCTTATACAAATTGCCTTTTTGCGTTTATTTTTCATGTTTTGCGCTTGTTTTTAAAAAACCCAAGCCAAATGCGCTTGTTTTTATTGTTTTGCACTAAATTTTATTGTACCTTGCGCTTATATTTTATTAAATATGGCAAATAGCACTCATTTTTCTCATAATGCGCCTGTTTTTCATGGCAGAAATATCCCCGAAGAAGGTTTTATTGTTGGTTACGCTGCAATTATTCATGGTTTAAGTTTACAACTACCAATGCCCAAACCTATTGCATTGGTGTGTAATCAAAATAAAAAATACCAAACCGATGAATGGCAAGTATTCCCTAAAAGCTATTCACCCAATGATAATGAACAGCTATCAGAAATAGACGCCCTATACAGGCATCTTGTATTTGCACTTAAATATGAAGGTATAAACCTGTTGTTTTTCAAATTCTTAACAAAGTATTATACCATAAACCAATTAACCGAATTAGTTAATATTGAACCAACAGGACAATATTCCCGCAAAATTTGGTTTTTATTAGAATGGATAACAGGAATCCCGTTACCAGAAAAAGAAGATTTGTTGAAAAAAAGTTATGTGCCTTTATTAGATGATAAACTTCAATATACCATTAAAGGCATAAAATCATCTCGTCATTTAATCATCAACAATTTATCAGGGACACCGGATTTTTGCCCTTTAATACGAAAGACTCCAAAATTGGAAGAATATATTGCAGCAGACTTGGCACAGCAAAAAAACAGCTATCTGAAAAGCATAAATAAAGATATCTTGCAACGTGCTTCAGCCTTTTTATTGCTAAAAGATTCTAAAGCATCTTTTAGTATTGAAGGCGAAAGCCCTAAAAGCCAACGGGCTGCACGTTGGGGGCAAGCAATAGGTCAAGCAGGTTTGAATGATTTAAATAAAGAAGAACTTCTTCGCTTGCAACAAGTGGTAATAGCAAGTAGTCGCTTTGTGGATATGGGATTTCGCCAAAAAGGTGGTTTTGTAGGTGAACATGATCGCACCACAGGAGAACCAATACCAGACCATATTTCAGCACGCTGGAAGGATTTGGATCAACTTATTAATGGTTTAATTGCTACTTCGAATCAATTATTGGAATCAGAAACAGATGCTGTTTTAACTGCTGCAATAATTGCTTTTGGCTTTGTTTTTATGCATCCTTTTGAAGATGGCAACGGACGTATTCATCGCTATCTGATACACCATTTTCTAGCAAAAAAGAAGTTTTCTCAACAAGGAATTATATTTCCTGTATCAGCTTCTATACTGAACCACATTGATGATTATCGAAAAGTATTGGAATCATACTCTCGTCCATTGTTGGATTATATAGAATGGAAAGAATTAAAAGATCATAATATTGAAGTACTCAACAAAACCATTGATTATTACCGTTATTTTGATGCTACGAAACAAGCTGAGTTTTTATACGATTGTGTCCTTGATACAATTGAACATATAATACCTAATGAAATAAACTATCTTACTTATTATGATCAGTTTAAAAGGTATTTGGAAGATAAATTTGATATGCCTGATAAATTAGTGGCACTAATCGTAAGGTTTTTAGAACAGAATGAAGGGAGATTATCAAAACGAGTTCGCAACAAAGAATTTGGAGCACTTACCAATAAAGAAGTAGTTGAAATAGAAGATAATTATAATACTATTTTTTACAATAATAAATGAGCAAACAGCCCGAACAAATATTAGAAGAACAACATTGACATTTTTGTATAGTTTCCGTATAGGACAAAAAATAAGGATTAGATTTTTGTCACTCATTTGTCACTTTAAAACACAATAATAATATATTAATCTATATATAAGCGAGTTAATCCTTGATGTCTTATTTATGGTAAGAATGAGCATTGCATTTGCATCTTCTTATTTTATGAGACTGTAAAAAGTTGACAATAGATTTAATAACAACTACCTTTATATGAAAATTAGTGATTCTGAAAACTTTTAAACGAATTTATTTAACAATTACGTTTAGTTTAATAGTATTTCTAAGCGTTGGACAATAACAATAAATACTATAAACTAACTAATGAATATATCTAAAAAAGAAAACGATTTATTTGAAAGATGGAAAGAAAAAAGAACTCCTTTTAAATCCGATGGGGTTGTAAATCCTGAAAAATTTGATTCAAAGATTGTTTATATTCTTAAAGAAGTTAATGATAAAAATAACAAAGAAGGGGATTTAAGAGTTTATTTAAAAAAAGGTGGACAACCCAAAACTTGGAACAATATTGCTATATGGACATTTGGTATTATTAATGAGGACAAAGAATATAATTGGATAGAATTAAAATCTAGATTAAAAGAAAAAGAATTTAGAAAAGAAATGCTCCAAAAAATATGTGCATTTAACATCAAGAAAGTGCCTGGTTTGGGGACATCGAATCAAAATATTATAAAAAAGTTTGGTGAAGAAGATAGTGATTATCTCAAAGATCAGTTCGAATTATATAAAGATTGTAATCTCTTTATTTGTTGTGGCACTCCGATAGCGAGTATTATTAGGAAGCATGTCTTAAAAGGATCTTTTAAAAGTTGGACTTTAACTAGTCGAGGGATATCTTACAAAGAATTTGAACCCAAAAGATTTATAGTAAGTTATTCACATCCTGAGGCAAGAGTTGATAATTCTATTCTTTATTATGGGTTGGTTGATGGAATAAAAGAAATGATAAACAAAAAGAAGTGAGTAAAATAGAAGTCAGTTTCATTTACGAACCCAATAAAAAAAGGCTCCTAATTTATAAGTTCGGTTGCTTATAATTCTTATAATCAGTAATTTTAAGTTTTGTTATTAACTTTAATTTAATACTTATGATAGAATGGATAAAGGATAATCAATGGATCTTTTGGATTATTGCATCTATTGGGACGATAATTGCTAGCTATTTTTTAATAAGAAATTGGATTTCTAAATTAAAAGAAATAAATAGAAATATTTATAATGATACACTTCAATCAAGGTACGTAGACTTATTTGAATTCACAAAATCTAATGAGGAAACTCAATTAAAATTAGCTACTGATGATTATAACCCAGAAGAGATATCAGTTTTTTGCTTTAGAGTTGTTGATTTTAAAGAAAAAGGACAAAAATTTAAAGGATTACGAGTAAAAAAGAGTTTTAATAAACTATTTAAATTTGCTCAAAAAGTAGAACAATATAAAAAGAATCAAAAGTTCTTTGTTATGAGTGTTGCAGTTGATGAGGAAGAAACTTATTTGAGAATGTATAATGAGAATAAGGATGACTTCAAAAAACTTAAAGAAAGATTCACAAGGTTTTATCTTTCAATCTTTGACAATCTCTAATTGATAATTTTATGAAAAGATATATTATTCCATTAACAATATTATTTTCATTAATAGTTAGTCAGTCCAATGCTCAAACTTTTGATGAAACCTTAGAATGGATAGCAGCTAAAATCTAAACGTAGATCTGACGAATTGTAAATAGGTTTTGATAGTTATAGCCTTAAGAAAGAACCTGATCCTCCTGAAAGAAAGAAAAAAGCTTGGATACATTTAATAAAGGAAGCAGGAGGGAAAGGAGAGTTGTTTTAACACTAAAAATATGGATTTTAAGAAAATAATTAAACTCCCTTTTGTTAAAGTTATAATAGTTATTATAATTTTATTTTTAGTAGTAGATATTTTTATTTAAAAATATGGTTTAATACCCAGCACCTTGGTGCGGAAATAAATATATTTGTTTGCAAATTCCATTTGATACCTCGTAGCTTGCTGCGGGGTTATTCATTATTCATAAAAAAATATTCACAGGTCTTAGACATGAAATACTTGTGAAAGAATATTACAAAATAAAACTAGAACAATTAAAGGATGAGTATTATAGATATCAAGGTTTTTCTGAGAAAATTGAATCTGAAATTTCAAAGGTGCAGAATGACATGGTTGAGTTATTCGATGATGATCTACTAAAAGATGTTTTGCAATCGGACAATCAAAACGATAATAAAATACGCCAATTAGAAAATATGGAGTATTTAAACTTAATACAAAAAGCTTATGTTGAGAGTTACAATAACTACGTAGAAAATATTGAATCAGATAAAACAATAAAAATTACTCGAGAGGAAGCCGCAAGATTAGGTCTAAAAAAAGAAAGGTTTTTTGTATTCCAGTATTACGCTGATATTTTCTATAAATACCCATTAATACTCGCCTTTCCAGTAATGATTTTGCTAACTGTTATTGTAGTTGGAGGTATCTCTTTTACTTTTGCTATGTTTGTTTATACAATCGTTGAAGGATTTAAAATCTTTTTTACTTACTTAATTACATTGTAAATAAAATAATTATGCTTAAAAAACTTTTTAGAAAAGAAAATTTAATCCTTTCTGTTGTTATATTTCTTGTTGGTCAGAATGTTTTCCTACAGATTAAAATAAACAAAGCAACAGAGATAATAGAACGTACAGAAAAAATTGCGTTAAATGCTGCTGAAAATGCTGCTATTGCCGTTAATAATGCAAATACTGCTGCATATTATGCAAAGGAAGCTTTAGAAAAAGCGGAGGAGGCATTCTATATGGCTGATGATGCTTATATGAGTACTTTTGGTCAAGTTTGCAGCTATTGTCCTTAGTACTACTTATATATATTAATATTAAGAAAGTTGTTGTTTGATAAGTGCAATTAACCACTTAACAATCAATATTAGTAATGGTATAAATGCAATACATACAGATATCCAAGACCTGAATTTAGCTCTTTTAGCCCTTTGTTCAGCTCTTCTTCGTCCAATCCCATACGAACATAAAAAAGGAGTCAGATCATAATAATCTAACTCCCTTTCTAAAAGCCTGTGGCCCCAATGATGACTATTACCAGAATTTCCACCAAAACAAGACAAACATTAAAAACGATATAAATTGATGTTTGCCGCGTGTTTAAGAATTAATTTTAAGGTCAGAATTTGAGTAAACACTATTTTTAAAACTTTTTAATGTTTGTTGGATAAAAAATCGTAATTTTAAGGTCAGAATTTGAGTAAACATTAAAAATTAGATTAATTAATGCGTGAGCTGCTTTATCCAATCAATCCTGACAGAAATGTTCCCTGGAATGATATTCCTTCGTTACCCATTAGAAAGGAACTTTATCAAACAACAGAAATATTGGAGAAGCTTGGAGATGCAAAAGCAGCTTTAGCAAGACTTCACGGTCGTAGTGCCATAATTCCAAATCAGGGACTATTGATTAATACAATAAGCTTACAGGAAGCAAAGATTTCTAGTGCGATTGAGAACATATTCACAACTGATGATGAGCTATATAAAGAATATAGCGATCAAAATATCGAAACAACCGGAGCATCCAAAGAGGTATTAAGATATCGGGAAGCACTTTGGTCTGGCTACAACTATTTACAAAAAACAGGACAATTTAATCAAAATTACTTTTTACAGGTATTTCAGGAAATAAAACAAACAAGGGATGGGATTCGCCCCGACTTTTTAAATACAACAATTAAAGAAGGAGGTTCAGGACCAAATGCAGGGCAGGTTATCTATACTCCTCCTAGAGGAGTTACCGTAATTAAAGACAAACTAGACAATCTTGTAAACTTCTTGAATGATGATGAACAGTATAGAATAGATCATTTACTAAAAATGGCAATTGCTCATTTTCAGTTTGAGGCTATTCACCCTTTTCGTGATGGAAATGGCAGGTCAGGACGTATATTAAATATCCATTATTTGACGAACAAAGGACTACTGGATGTTCCAATATTGTTCCTCAGTCGATACATTTTGGATCATAAGGATGATTATTACACTGGATTAATGAGTGTCTCTCAAAGAGGTAACTGGAAGGACTGGTTATTATTTATGATGAGAGCCATTGAAACCACCTCGAATATTACTTTTCATAAGATTAATGAGATTGTGTCTACAAAAGATTCAATTCTAGAATTCGTAAAGAAAGATGAACGAAAATTTCGTAATCCGGAAGTTCTTGTAGAATTCTTATTTTCTCAACCGTTTACTAAGGTAAAACACTTGGTTGATTCTGGAATTTATGCAGAAAATACAGCAAGAGATTATCTAAATAAGTTGTGTGATATGCAGGTGTTGGAGAAGAAAGAAATGGAGGGACATCATTACTATCTAAATCTTGAATTATACCGAATATTATCAGAGTAAGTTGTTAATATTAACTTCTGATTGCATTCATACTTAGTTGTTTTTGGTTTTACTAATCAATAACTTTATCTAAAAATAGAAATATGAATAATCCCTACAATAGAATAGTATTAATAGGTAATGGATTTGACAAAGCACTTGGATTGAAAACAAGTTATGCTGATTTCATACTGAATTATCTAAAAGAAAAAATCCTTGAAGCAATTAAAAATGTCGGCTATGATTCTGAGTTAATAACAATAAAATTAAGGGCTTCTCAATCCTATCTACTTCATGATAAATATATTAAATCAATAAATAATACGAGTTCAGTCATGGAGTTATTGAATTTTACAGATAAGCAATTGAGTATAACTTATAAGGATAAGGATGAATTTTTAGAAGAGATTGTAAAAAATTATTCAGAAGCCAGATGGGTAGACATTGAGCAATATTATTACAAGAAGCTGAGCACAATGTTTAATAGTTTTAAGGTAGCTAAATATGAAACCGAAATCCCAGAAGAAGTTTTTGAGCTCAATAAATGTATGGATGCACTTTCTGAGCAACTTAGCGAATATATCAGAAAACAGCAGGATAGTAATTCAATTAATTATATAGAATCTCCATTATGTTCTTTATTTGAAGATTTTCAAGAGCCTTTAAGACCAGACCGTTCTAAATTGCTCTTTGAAGAAAAAAGAAGAAAGACTCCCCCTGCAAATGTTATGTTCCTTAATTTCAATTATACTGATACTATATTGAGATTTCTAAAAATTTTAAATTGGACTAAGACTTCTCCAAGACACATACATATTCATGGGAGAGTTAATGACGGAACAAATCCTATTATCTTTGGGTATGGTGATGACACTGGAGATATTTATAAACAACTTGAACTGGAAGGAGAGAATGAATGGTTAAGAATTATAAAATCTTTTAAATACCCAAGAACAAATAATTACCATACTCTACTTAATTTTCTAGAGGTGGGTGATTTTGATATTTTTATTGTCGGTCATTCTTGTGGCCTATCTGATAAAACATTGCTTAAAACAATCTTTGAACATAAACACTGTTTATCCATTCAAAACTATTATTACAGAAATGAAAAAGAAGATTTCAATAAACGGATACAAATTTCAAGACATTTTAGTGATAAGCCTCTTATGAGAGAAAGGCTATTAACTTTTGATGAACATGCTAAAATTCCTCAACAGCCATATAAAGACTAGCAAGATTCCCCTACGAACATAATAAAAAAAGACTCCTAGTTTCCTGAAAGTCTTTTATGTCACGCGGTATTCCAAAATGAAAATCTCTTATAGAATTTTAGTTAAGGTTAAATATTAAAATTAGTGATTGTCAGTATTTTAGACTAACTTCGCAATTCTAAATTTTTCTAAGAATTAAATGTTATTTCTATAGCAATAAGATTCCTAAATTAAGAGGAAATAATAATTAACTTATAATCAATAGATAGTTAGACTAAATTTTCTCAATAGCCTTTAGTAATAGAAATGGTGATAGTTAATTTAAATTAATTGAAAGGATAAATCATATGCGTGAAAAAAAGCCGAATAATTTCCCGTCACCCAATTTGAATAATTTGCAAAGAGTTGCGATTGATCACAAAACAGTAATCTTTATTGCAATGGGAGCTGATCCAGAAAAAGCCAAGCATCGTTATTTAGAGCAAATTAATAGTAAATTTGTTAAAAAGTGACAATAATTATCGATGCTTAAAAAATAGTTTAATTGGAACCTGTTGAGAAATTTAATTCAATTAGTTTAAAACCCCATTCTACTTCACGATTCCCCTACGAACCATAAAGAAAATTAGTCAGTTTCCCCTACGAACATAAAAAAAGGAGTCAGATCAAAATAATCTAACTCCCTTTCTAAAAGCCTGTGGGCCCCCTGTCCCGTCCCGATAGCTATCGGGAATCGGGACGAACCAGGGACTACATCCAAAATATTTAATAAAAAAAGGATTAGCTTTTTCAAACTAATCCTTTTGCCTGTGGGCCCACCTGGGCTTCCCGATATCGCTGTGCTCATCGGGATAAACTTCTCGCCCAGTAGGCAAAATTAAAATAAAAAAGGAGACACTTTTCAGTATCTCCTTTTCAATTTAAGTGGGCCCACCTGGGCTCGAACCAGGGACCCCCTGATTATGAGTCAGGTGCTCTAACCAGCTGAGCTATGGGCCCGAAATTTATTTTTTTGTTGCAGAATATAGAAAAATTTTCTGTCTGCTGAGCCCTGCCTGCCGGCAGGCAGGTATGGACCCGATTTATCTTGCGATAAATTTCGGAGTGCAATATTAACGAAATGTTATTAAATACGCAATATTTTTAGAAAAAAATCAAACAACAGAATTAAATTTTTTCAATTCTTTTTAATGTTGCTAGCAATACTTCAATTACATTATGCACATTCCGGTTAAATATTTCCAGTACATGTTCCCAGGTAACAGGATTTTCATTTGTTTTCCAGCAATCATAATCGGTACTCATTGCAAGTGCTGCATACGGAATCCCAATTTCATTAGCCAGAATTACTTCAGGTGCAGTCGACATATTAATAACATCGGCTCCCCACATTCGGAACATATTTGATTCGGCACGAGTTGAAAATCTTGGGCCTTCAATACTAACAACAGTTCCTTTTTTATGAAATTTTAGATTTAATTCTTCAGCCGATTGAATCAATAAATCTCTGAGTTCAGAATTAAAAGGATCGGCCATTGGAGTATGCTTCATTTCTCCCGGTTTAAACGAATCATAAAAACTTGTTTTACGATGTTTGGTAAAATCTATAAACTGGTCTAAAATAACTAAATCACCACGGCCGATTTTTTCACGCAAACTACCACAGGCTGTTGTAGCAAGTATATATTCACAGCCTTGCTCTTTTAATGCCCAAATATTGGCGCGATTATTTACTTGAGTGGGTGGTATGGTATGCTTTTTTCCATGGCGCGATAATATAACAATATCTGTATTACCAATTTTTCCTGTTGTTAATTCCGATGTTGGTTCTCCGTAAGGTGTATCAACTTTAATTATTTTTGGTGATTTTAAGATATTGGGATTTTCCAAACCCGATCCGCCAATTATTGCAACCTTTGTCATTTTTGTAATTTATTAAAACATTCTATTAAGATATTATATGCTTTCTCAATTGTTTTTCCATAAGAAATTATTCCTTCTGGATGCCCGCCCATAATAATAATTCCGGATGGCAGATTAGCTAATTTGGCAAGCTCAAAAGCAATTTCCGGAGTTCCAAACTCAGCTTTTTTGTTTGTTGTTGGCAAATCATTTAAGTGTTTTTCCCACATATCCTTATGATGAATATGAATTACAGCATTTATTTCAGGATTTGAATTGTAAATTGCTGCATGACTTAAAGATTCTGATGATGCTTTTGTTAAACCAACACACTGAATATTGTTTTTTAGAATATCAAAGTTTGTAACTAAAGCAAAATGATTTTTTGAAAGATTCTTTAAGTTACCTGTTGCTGAACCTGAAATGATAAATTGATTTTTATTATATCGAACACTTAAGTTTCCAAATCCGATTCCATAGGAATAAGTTCCTATTAATCCAGCTTCGTAAAGTTCCTGACGATATACGTTTATTTCGTGAAAATCTTTATCGCTAAAATCGAAAGATTTTTCTTTCCAATTTAGATTAAACTTTATGTAGCCTTCTTCAATTCTCATTTTCTCAATGTCTTGTTTCTTTGCTCTGCAAACGCCTTTTTCAGTTATTAAAGCAGTAACATATTTTGAGGGAGTAATATCAAAACTATAGTTAGCAACTGGACTATTTTCAGGCATTATCCTAACTTTTGTAATTTCATTTTTATTCCAACCTTCAACGTATTTAACTTCATCATGGTCTCGTTCTTCAATAGGAATTTCCTTAATTCCATCATTAATATTCCAGTCAATAGTTGACAAAGGCAATGCTACATAAAATGGAATATTATTATCATGTGCAGCCAAAGCTTTTAAATAGGTTCCAATTTTATTGGCAACATCACCATTTGCGCTTGTTCTGTCGCTACCAACAATAACCATATCAACAAGGCCTTTTTGCATAAGCAATCCCCCGGTATTGTCAGTAATAACAGTATGCGGAACACCTTGTTGTTCAAGTTCGTAAGCAGTTAGTCTTGCACCCTGATTTCGTGGTCGGGTTTCATCAATCCAAATATGAATTTTTATTCCTTTTTCGTGAGCCAAATAGATAGGCGCAGTGGCCGTTCCATAATCTACACAAGCCAGCCAGCCAGCATTGCAATGTGTGAGAATATTTACTGTTTCTCCTTTTTTTGCTTTGCTTATTTGTTTAATAAAAGGAAATCCGTTTTCTCCAATAAGTCTGCAATTTTCAATTTCATTTGCCTTTAACTGATTTGCTGTTTTAAAAGCTAGTTCTGTTTTTTCTTTCAATGATTCAGCACCACTGATTTTTTCTAAAACCAAATCAAGTGCATATTTTAAATTTACAGCCGTTGGTCTTGATGATTCTAAATATCTTGCAAGATCAATAATTTGATTTTTTAAATTATCATTTTCACTCAAACCTAATAATCCAAGATACATTCCGTAGGCTGCAGTTACACCAATTAATGGTGCGCCCCGAACCCACATTTCTTTAATTGCCTGAAACGTGTCTTCAATGGTTTTTAAATCTTTGATTTTAAACTCAAATGGTAATGAACGCTGATCTATTATCTGAATGGTTTCCGGATTGTTTTCTTTTACCCAAATTGTATGATAATGTTTACCGTTAATATTCATCAGTTCTGATTTTTGATAAAAGTAAGAAAAGATCAATTAATTTTTTAAATGTTTTTTACTTTTGCTGCTCAAAATATTTCAAATCTATGCAAAACGAATCTATAAAAAATATCATTTTTGATTTAGGTGCAGTAATTATTAATATTAATACTGAGCTTTCTGTAAAAGCAATGAAAAATCTAGGGTTCAAGGATTTCGAAAAAAGTTATACCTTGTTTAAACAAACAGATTTATTTGACAAATTGGAGAAAGGTCTGATAAAACCGGGTTATTTTAGAAATGAGTTACGAAAACATATTGAGAATGATGTATCGGATAAGGATTTCGATGAAGCCTGGGGAGCAATGTTACTTGATTTTCCGAAAACGCGAATTGATTTAATAAAAAAACTTGGTAAAAAATATAACATTTATCTTTTAAGTAATACCAATGCAATACATTATGATCAGTATACTCAGGATTTTATTAATCAATACGGGTTTGAATTTAACAGCTTATTTATAAAGGCTTATTATTCATTTCAAATGGGAATGCGAAAACCCGATGTCGAAATTTTTGAGTTTGCTTTAAACAATAGTAATTTATTACCTGAAGAAACTTTGTTTATTGATGATTTGAAGGTAAATATAGAATCAGCTAAAAAAGTTGGTTTACAAACCATGTGGGTTGATATATCCAAAGGCGAAGATATTGCAAATAAGCTAAATGGATTTTAAAATCCAAACCGATTTAATTCCTGAAGTTTCACGTAGTTTATAAAGCTTTTTTAAAGCTTCTGTTTCATCTGAATAAGAAAAAATTGCTATTCTAATAAGATTTTCACCTGACTGAATTATTTCCGGATTGTAACCTTTATTTTTAAGTTCAGTTGAAAACCTTTCGGCGTTTTTCATTCTTTTGAAACTTCCGGCAATAATATGAAATTCTGAATATACAGGTTTGGCTTCTACCTTTTCAGGTTCCTGATAAAACAAAGCATCTTTTTTGTCTGTATTCTCATCAATCGATTGTACAATTAAAGCATTTACGCTATCAGCCTTTGCAATACTATCAAGATTTATTTCCGGGATATTTTTAATTGTATTTTCAGCTGCCTGAAATTCAGTATCGTCATTAAAAGAAAGAATGCTGAAATCGGTAAATCCATTAGTAAAATACCAGCTTGCCACAATTATAAAAATAAATACAATTGCAGATGTTCCGATTAATATGAGTTTTTTATAAGATTTTTTTTGTTTAACAGGTTTCGCTGTTTTCGCAGTTGTTTGTTGACTTACAATAGGCTTGGTTTTTACACTCTTTAATCCAAAAGAATCAGTAAGAAAGTTAGATTCTGTATTTTGCTTAAAGTGAATTTCACCTTTTGCAGTTTGAGTTAAGATGCCGATTTCCGGGAAATCTATTTTTTCTCCTTTTTTGAGTTTTGCTTTAATTTCTTTTACAAAATCACCCAGTAAAGATTCTGATTTTTCAGTATCAATCTTTTCCTTTTTTGATATAAACTCAATTAAAAGATTATCGTGATACGAATATTCAGGATTAAATAATATTTTTTTTGAAGGAGGAAGGAATTTATTTTCATTAACATCAAAAGCGGCAGGCTCATATTCAGATACAAATCCTCCTAATCCGGGAACGATAACTCCCTGATTTGTAAACAATAATTCCTTTATGTAATCCTTTATTTTCAATGTTTTTAATTAATTGAAGCAAATATATAGAAAATTCTGTTTTGACCAATAGTATCGAATGTTCTATTAATGAACATTTCATTAACGGGTTCTTTGTTTTTTTAAATTATCGATTTCGAAATTATATGTTTAAATTAGCAAACCATTAAATATGAATTGACAAATGAATAAATTAGTACTGGTAACAGGAGGTACAGGATACATTGGTTCTCATACTGTTGTAGAACTGATGAATGAAGGTTTTGATGTAGTGATTATTGATAATCTTTCAAATTCCGAAAAATCTGTTTTAGATGGAATAGCAGAAATAACCGGACGAAGAGCGTATTTCGAACAGTTTGATATTTGTGATAAGGAACGTTTAGATAATTTTTTCAGGGTTTATAAGAAACTCGATGCCATTATTCATTTTGCAGCTTACAAAGCAATAGGGGAGTCAGTCGAAAAACCATTAATGTATTACCAGAATAACCTGGTTTCGTTAATGAATCTTTTAAGTGGAATGATTGAACACGATGTTCCGTATATTGTGTTTTCGTCATCATGTACTGTTTATGGAGAACCTGATGAATTGCCGGTTACAGAGCAAGCTCCAATAAAGCTTGCTAATTCGCCATATGGTAACACAAAGCAAATATCAGAAGAGATTATTAAAGATATTATAAGTGTAAATCCAAATCTTAAGGCTATTGCTTTAAGATATTTTAATCCTATTGGAGCACATTCTTCGGCACTGATAGGAGAATTACCTATTGGGATTCCTAACAATTTGGTTCCATTCATTACTCAAACAGCTATTGGACTCAGGGATGAGTTAAAAGTTTTTGGCGATGATTATAACACTTCGGATGGTTCTGCAGTTCGTGATTATATTAATGTTGTTGATTTGGCTAAAGCACATGTTGTTTCCGTAAAAAGAATGCTGGGAGATAAATGTAAAAGCAATTTTGAATTTTTTAATCTGGGAACAGGAAAAGGCTCTTCGGTGCTCGAAATAGTAAATGCATTTGAGAAAGCAACAGGCGAAAAATTAAAGTATAAGATTGTCGGCAGACGTGCTGGTGATGTTGAATCGGTATATGCTGACACAAAATTTGCAAATGAGGAGTTGGCCTGGAAAGCAGAAATAGGTTTGGAAGAAACCTTGCTTTCGGCATGGAACTGGGAAAAATATATTCAAAATAAAAAATAACATAATGATAAATAAATCAATTTTAATAACCGGTGGTGCAGGGTTTATAGGTTCGCATGTGGTAAGACTTTTTGTAAATAAATACCCTGATTATGAGATTATTAATCTTGACAAGTTAACATATGCTGGTAATCTTGAAAATCTAAAGGATATTGAGAATACTCCAAATTATGAATTTGTGAAAGGAGATATTGTTGATGATTCATTTATGTTTGATTTATTCAAAAAGTATCAATTTGATGGAGTAATTCATTTAGCTGCAGAATCACATGTTGATCGTTCTATTGCTAATCCAAATGAGTTTATAAAAACAAATATTGTTGGAACTGTTAATCTTTTAAATGCTGCCCGAAATATTTGGAAAGATAATTTGGAAGGGAAATTATTTTATCATATTTCAACTGATGAAGTATATGGTTCCCTGGGTGATGAAGGATTATTTATTGAAGAAACATCGTATGACCCTCGAAGTCCATACTCAGCATCGAAGGCAAGCTCGGATCATTTGGTGAGAGCTTATTTTCACACATTTAAATTACCGGTTGTTATAACTAATTGTTCAAATAATTATGGAGCAAATCAATTTCCTGAAAAACTGATTCCATTGGCTATAAATAACATTAAAAATAAAAAACCAATTCCGATTTATGGTAAAGGAGAAAATATTCGTGACTGGCTTTTTGTTGAAGATCATGCAAACGCAATCGATTTAGTTTTTCATAAAGGGAATATTGGCGAAACATACAATATTGGAGGGAATAACGAATGGCAAAATATTGACTTGATTCATTCTCTTTGTAAAATTATGGATAAAAAGCTTGGAAGGGAAGAAGGGGAATCTGCTAAACTGATAACATTTGTTAAGGATCGGGCTGGTCATGATTTGCGATATGCCATTGATTCTACAAAAATACAATCTGAATTGGGCTGGAAACCATCACTTCAATTTGAAGAAGGTTTGGAGAAAACTGTAGATTGGTATTTGTCGAATTCAGAATGGATGGAACATATACTGAGTGGTGATTACGAAAAGTATTATGAGCAACAATACCATAAGAGATAAAAAAAAAGGAGCTCTCCCGATAGCTATCGGGATGATCTCCTTTTTCATGACATATTTTGAGGGTTATTCTACCGTCACTGATTTTGCTAAATTCCTTGGTTGATCTACATTGCAGCCTCTAAGAACTGCAATATGATAAGAAAGTAATTGTAATGGAACAACAGTTAATAATGCTGCGAGTTCCTCTCTTGTTTCAGGAACTTCCAGTACATGATCTGCCATATTTCTGATAACAGTATCACCTTCACTTACTATTGCAATAACAATTCCTTTTCTGGCTTTTACTTCCTGAATATTACTTACAATTTTTTCGTACGATTTGTCTTTTGTGGCAATAACAACAACAGGCATTTTCTCATCAATTAATGCAATTGGCCCGTGTTTCATTTCTGCAGCAGGATAACCTTCGGCATGTATATATGAAATTTCTTTTAATTTAAGAGCTCCTTCAAGGGCAACAGGGAAAAGATATCCGCGACCTAAATAAAGAAAATTGGTTACATCCTTATATAAATTACTAACTTTAAGATATTGATCATTATTAGTTAGGATTTTTTCAATCTTGGCAGGAATGTCATGTAATTCTGTAATGAAATTATAAAAATTATCCTTGCTAATAACCTTTTTCTCATAACCAATAGCCGTGGCAATCATTGCAAGAACAGTAACTTGTGCTGTAAAAGCTTTTGTAGATGCTACTCCAATTTCAGGTCCGGCATGAGTATAAACTCCTGCGTCAGTTTCTCTGGTAATACTTGAACCAACAACATTGCAAATTCCCAAGACAGTTGCTCCTGCCTGTTTAGCCATTTTTATAGCCGCAAGAGTGTCGGCCGTTTCTCCACTTTGACTAATAGCAATAACAATATCATCTTCATTAATAATAGGATTTCGATAACGGAATTCAGATCCATATTCAACTTCAACGGGTATTCTGGCCAAGTCTTCAATTAAATATTCTCCCACTAATCCTGCATGCCATGATGTTCCACAGCCAATTATAATAATACGTTTTGCATTAACTAATTTCGGGAATACAGTGTGCAATCCTCCTAAATGTATTTCTTTTTTATTCAAAGAAACGCGCCCTCTAAAAGTATCTAATATGGATTTTGGTTGTTCAAAAATTTCTTTAAGCATAAAATGATCAAAGCCATTTTTTTCAATTTCTCCAATATCTAAATCAATTTGTTGAACTTTTGGGGTAAGCTGGTCATTTTTAATTGTTTTTAAGGTAAGGCCTCCTTTTCCAAGTATTGCAACATCGTCATCATTTAAATAAATCACACTTTTTGTATGTTCTACTATTGGTGTAGCATCTGATGCAATATAGTATTCTCCTTTGCCCACGCCAATTACCAGCGGACTACCTTTTCTTGCAGCAATTAATTTATCAGGTTCATCTTTACAAATTATTGCCAGACCATAAGCTCCAACAACTTTTGATAATGCAAGCCTTACAGCAATTTCAGCACTAACACTTCCTTTTAAATATATGTATTCAATAAGATTTGCTAATACTTCAGTATCAGTATCAGTTTGAAAAGTATATCCTCTGCTTTGAAGTTTTTCTTTTAACCGACTAAAATTTTCAATAATACCGTTATGAATTAATATAAAATGACCATTCATTGAAACATGGGGATGTGCATTTACATCGTTTGGTTCGCCATGTGTAGCCCAGCGTGTATGTCCAATGCCAATATTGCCAGATAAATCTTTATCAGAAACGAAATCTTCTAAGTCAGCAACTTTACCTTTTTTCTTGTATGTGTTAACTTTTTTATTTAACAATGAAATCCCGGCAGAATCATATCCTCTGTATTCAAGCCTTTTTAATCCATTAATTAAAATTGGGTATGCTTGTTTTTCTCCAATGTAACCAACTATTCCACACATAGGGTTTTAATGTTTTGTATATGTAATTTTTAGTTTAGTCTCATTTGGCTTTAAAATAGCTCGATGAGGATATAATGAACTGTTAATTTGTCTTAAATATAAAACAGAATCTGTATGACTTCCATTTAAAAGGCCTTTTAGATGTAAGGAAATATTAAACGAATAACGTTTCATATCTTCATCATAGTAACCATTGAAAAAATTGCCGCTTGTGTAATCTTCTATTTGATATAAAATGCTATCTGTATCAATTGAGATAAAGTATAATCTTTCAGGTGGATATAATAAATCAAAATTTACATCCTCATAAACAGGAATATACATTTCTGCATTTAAAATTGAATATAAAGAGTCTCCTAAATAGTTTCTAAAATTATTAAAAATAAGTTTTGATGTCATTCCCCCTAAACCTTGCATAAAGATCAAATTATCTATTTCTAAAGAATCATTATCTAAATACTCCGTAATTATTCCTTCTTCGTGATTATGTAAGATTTCTGTATAATTAATATTATAGCCATTTAATGAATAAAATCGATATTTAAATTCAGCTGTATCAAGTCGAATACCATCAGGATCGTTTCTGTGATAATGTAGTACTAATTTTGAATTGGCATGATATAAATCTATACTTAATAATTCTCCAATGTTGTTTGTTTCATCGGGGATTATTGCAATACCATAATATTTTCCAACAAATAGATCTTCTTCTCTATAAAAATAAATTGAATCTGCAGGCGGAATTAAAAAATTACTAAAGTCATTATTTAATTTAATAATAATAGTATCTTCTTCATATTTTGAATATAAACTAATTGGATTATCTAAATCAATGAAATCTTCAATAGGACTATCGGAATAATATATACTGTCCTTTTCCATTGGTTTTAAAAGTTTATAAACTTTAAAACCCGCAGAAAAATCACGTTCTCCATAAGCAGAATCAATAATAATATAAAGCATTGAAGAATCAACTGTAGCAAAAAGGGTGTCGTTTTCAAAAGTTATACTTAAAGATGTGGGGATGAAGTTTGTAGCATAACGTGCCATAATTGTTCCAAAATACGGATCGTTCTGATATCCAAGTCTTGGATGGCTTTGCAACATAGTGATATAGTCTTCTTTTTTGGTTAAATAGCCATTAAAAGAGATTGTTGTGTCGTAATGTATTACTATTTGATCATCCTTAGGCAACAGGTTTGATCCAAGTGCACTTGGATCTTCTTCACATGACAATGTAATCGTTAAAATTAAAAAAGGGATTACACCTAAAAATAGTTGAATTAAATTTTTAGGTTTGAGTTTTCTATTCTTCTTGTTCATAAGTCTTCTAAAGTATTTTGTCATAAAAATTTGAGTAAGCATCAATATATTCCTCTTCAGTTTGAAAATCAAGGTAAGGTTTTTCGGAATTTTTTATAAAACTTAATAATTCTGAATTTATTGTCTCACTACCAATAATTGTAGCATCAGACATTTCAATAGCTAACTTACTCAAGTTAATATAATTGGGGTCTTTTAAGATTTTAACATCGTTTTTATTGATGTTTTCATATAATAATTTATCCTTGAATTCTTTTTTTAATGGTTCGTTAAATTCATTATCATAAATCGAAAATACAATTTTTGAATTTGCAAAAAGAGGATCGTCGTAATAAGCTTTTTTAATATATAACGGCACAAGACCAGTAAACCATCCATGACAATGAATTATATCCGGTGCCCAGCGTAATTTTTTTACAGTTTCTAAAACACCACGAGCAAAGAATATTGTTCTTTCATCATTGTCATCGAAGAATTTCCGGTTTTCATCTTGAAAAGTAAATTTCCTTTGAAAATAATCTTCATTATCTATGAAATATACCTGCATTCTTGCAGCCTGTATTGACGCCACTTTAATAATTAAAGGATGATCCGTGTCGTTAATAATTAGATTCATACCTGAAAGACGAATAACCTCATGTAACTGGTTGCGCCGTTCGTTAATACTTCCGTATTTAGGCATGAACGTTCTGATTTCTCTTCCCCTCTCCTGTATGCCCTGTGGTAAATGTCGTCCAATTAAAGACATTTTGCTCTCAGGCAAATATGGTGTAATTTCTTGCGAAATAAACAAAACCTTCGTATTTTCCATCTGGAAATTCAAATTAATTTAAACCACCGCAAAATTAGTAAAAATTATATTAATCATCAACAAATTACCGATCCCTTAAACTAATAGAGCTTATAGATTGTTATTAATTGAAATATTATTTTACTTTGCCCGTTCAATTATTTCTATACTTTACTAAGTTTTTATGAAAATTATTGAAAACAGAAAAGACCTGTTAGAAGAAGTAAGAATATTAAAAGTTAAGGGAAATAGCATAGGCTTTGTTCCTACAATGGGAGCATTGCATGATGGTCATTTGTCATTAATAGATTATGCTAATAAGGATAATGATATTACTGTAGTTAGTATATTTGTTAATCCGACACAGTTTAACGATCAAAACGATTACGCAAAATATCCAAGAATAACGGAAGATGATACCGAGAAGTTAAAAAAAGTTAAATGTGATATTCTTTTTACTCCATCTGAAAAAGAAATGTATCCTGGTGAGGATAAACGAGAATTTGATTTTGGTAAACTGGATAAAGTAATGGAAGGCGAACATCGTCCGGGACATTTTAGAGGAGTGGCATTAATTGTAAGCAAGCTATTTGAAATAGTAAACCCTGACAAAGCTTATTTTGGCGAAAAAGATTTTCAACAGGTAACCATAATCAGACATTTTACTAAACAATTAGAATTTGATGTTGAAATAATTTCTTGTCCAATAATAAGAGAAAGTGACGGTTTGGCAATGAGTTCCAGAAATATGTTATTATCGCAGGAGCAAAGGGCGAATGTATCATTAATTTCAAAAACACTTTTTGATGCAAGAGAAAAAGCAAAATCCATGACCGTCCAGGAAACAAAGGATTGGGTAATTCGTATAATTAACGAAAATCCATTTTTAAGTGTTGAATATTTTGAAATTGTTGATGACATAAGCCTTGACCCAATTAATAACTGGAATCAAAAAGCTGGGAAAGTTGGATGTATAGCTGTTAATGTTGGCACAATACGCCTGATAGACAATATAAGATTTTATTCTTAACTTTGTACCAAACCTGAGAATTTATTATGAATATTGAAGTTGTAAAGTCGAAAATACATAAGATTACTGTAACTGAAGCTAATTTACAATATGTTGGAAGCATTACAATTGATGAGGATTTGATGGAAGCCTCTAACATAATTGAAAACGAGAAGGTTCAGATTGTAAATATTAATAATGGTGAACGTTTAGAAACTTATGTTATAACTGGGAAAAGAGGTTCCGGCGAAATATGTTTAAATGGACCTGCGGCTCGTAAAGCAACAGTTGGCGATGTTATCATAATTATCTCTTATGCTTCAATGGATTTTGATGAAGCTAAAAATTTCAAACCTGTTTTAATTTTTCCTGATACTGCAACTAATAAATTGATTTAATCCTTGAAACGAAAAATTATAAAAGCAGTTAATTTTTTAATTTTTTTAGCAATTGGAATTTTTCTGCTATACCTTGCATTTAAAGGAGTTGACTTTAATGCTTTAGTTGATGATTTAAAAAGTGCTAACTACTATTGGGTGCTTTTATCATTGTTTTTTGCATTTATCAGTTATGTTAGCAGGGCTTATAGATGGAAATTGTTAATAGAACCATTAAATTATAATCCTCCGGTAAAGAATGTTTTTTATGCACTTATGCTTGGTTATCTTGCAAATCTGGCATTTCCTCGAATTGGCGAAATAAGTCGATGTGGAGCATTAACAAAATCGGACAAAATACCAATGGACTCCTTGATTGGAACAGTAATTATCGAACGGGCAATGGACATGGTTGTTCTTTTATTTTTATTATTTGTAATTTTTATTGCCAAATTAGAATCCTTCGGACTTTTTATTAAAGAAAACGTTTTTATACCTATATCAAAAAAGTTTATTAATACTGTCGATTTTTCAATATATTATTGGCTTATAATAATTTTTGTAGTTGGAACAGCAATTGGTTTATTTTATTTTTTCCGAAAAAGATTTAAAAGAGTAAAAATAATACTTAAAATCAGAAAAATAATACGGGGAGTAATTTCCGGAATTAAAACAGTTACTAAAATGCGAAGCCGATCAGCCTTTTTATTTCATACTGTTGTAATCTGGCTAATGTATTTCTTAATGACCTATGTTGTTATTTTTTCTATTCCGGCAACTCAAGAATTAAAACTTATTGATGCGTTATTTTTATTAGTTATAGGTGGTTTGGGTATGTCGGCACCGGTTCAGGGTGGTATTGGTGCCTTTCACTGGATAATATCTTCCGGCCTTACATTATATGGAATTTCAAAAGCCGAAGGACTCGTTTTTGCAACTATTCAACATGAATCACAATTAATATTTGTATTGATACTTGGAACATTTTCTGTTTTTGCATTATTTATTAATTCCCGCCGGAAAAGAAAAAATAATATTTAAATTTACTGATTAATCATAAAATTACTTCATGGATAAATTGAATATTATTCAATCTAAAATTATTGATATAAATAATATCGAATCACACCTAACTTATTGGAATTTAAAAAATAAAAAAATCGTTTTTACAAATGGCTGTTTCGATATTCTACACAGAGGGCATATTGAGTATTTGGCGCAAGCTGCTAATCATGGCGATATCCTACTAATAGGATTAAATACCGACAATTCTGTAAGGCGAATAAAAGGAAATTCCCGACCAGTTCAGGATCAGTTTGCAAGAGCTTTGGTCTTAGCTTCTTTACAGTTTGTGTCAGCAGTTATTTTGTTTGATGAAGATACACCCTATGAGTTAATCAAACGAGTTAAACCAGACGTACTTGTTAAAGGGAGCGATTATAAAGCTGAAGATATTGTAGGATATGATATTGTTACAGCAAAGGGAGGCGAAGTAGTTACTATTGATTTTATTGAAGGCTATTCAACAACTTCAATTATTGAAAAATTGAAAAAGGATTAAAATGGCTAAATCTAAATCGGTATATTTTTGTCAGAATTGTGGTGCAGAATCAGCAAAATGGATTGGTAAATGCCCTTTGTGTGGTGAGTGGAATACCTATGTTGAACAAGTTGTAACAAAGTCGAGTAAAAAAAATCAGATTTTATATGAATCGGAAAAACAGATTCCACAAAAAATCTCAGAAATTAAAAGCCAAAAAGGAGGGCGGATATCGACAAAAATTAAAGAATTAGACAGAATCCTAGGAGGAGGATTAGTACCTGGCTCAATGATATTAATTGGAGGGGAACCGGGTATTGGAAAATCAACACTTGCATTACAATTTGCTTTAAAGTTAGATAATTTAAAAGTTTTATATATCTCAGGTGAGGAGAGTCCTCAACAGATAAAAATGAGAGCTGAAAGGTTAAATCTTCAAAATGATAATTGTTTTATTTTAAGTGAGACTTTGCTTGAAAATATTTTTACGCAAACAATTAATGTAAATCCTGATTTAATAATAATTGATTCAATACAAACACTTTATTCCGATAAGCTGGAGTCATCAGCCGGAACAGTTTCACAGGTAAGAGAAACAGCCGCATCATTGTTAAAATTTGCCAAAGAGAAAAATGTTCCGGTTTTCTTGATAGGCCATATTACAAAAGACGGCAATTTAGCAGGGCCTAAAGCATTAGAGCATATTGTTGATACTGTTTTACAATTTGAAGGTGATCATAATCACATGTATAGAATATTAAGAACAACAAAAAACAGGTTTGGCTCTACTTCTGAATTGGGAATATTCGAAATGGGAGATAAAGGATTAAGAGAAGTTTCAAATCCTTCGGAAATACTAATTACTCAGTCTGAAGACAATTTAAGTGGTACTTCTATTGCCTCGACAATTAACGGAGCAAGGCCATTGCTTATTGAAATTCAGGCTCTGGTAAGTTCGGCAGCTTACGGCACACCGCAAAGATCATCAACTGGTTTTGATAATAGAAGATTGGGTATGTTGCTTGCTGTTCTTGAGAAACGTGCCGGGTTTAGATTGTCACAAAAAGATGTTTTTTTAAATATTGCCGGAGGAATAAAAGTAGATGATCCTGCAACGGATTTAGCAGTTATTGCCTCGGTTTTATCATCTAACCTTGACTTGCCTATTGATAAGAATGTTTGTTTTGCCGGAGAGGTAGGACTTACAGGTGAAATTAGACCGGTCGCAAGAGTTGATCAACGAATAAGCGAAGCAGATAAATTAGGATTTAAAAAGATCTATATCTCCAAATTTAATTTGAAAGGTTTGGATGAATCAAAGTATAAGATCTTGATTATAAAAGTTTCCCGCGTTGAAGAGTTGTTTCGATCATTATTTAAGAAAAATTAATTTGTGAAACCATCATATACTATCATACACAACCTGTCTGCCGACAGGCAGGCAAGGTTATAAATAAGCATGATGGTTCCACGGTAATCAACGATTGAGATTTTTTATTATACAGTTACAACTAATTGAAATACTACGGTTTCAAAATGTTTTTATGCAAGTGAAATTACTCGAAGTAAATAATCTGTCCGTATCATTTAAAAGTAAATTTGGTGACCAACAAGTTTTAAAAAATATTTCGTTTTCCTTAAACAAAGCTAAAACTTTAGGTATTGTTGGTGAATCCGGATCGGGAAAATCGCTTACGGCATTATCAATATTAAAATTACTTCCCCAAAATGCAAATATAAATAGTGGAGATATTATTTATTATACTAAGGATAAAGAAATTAACATTCTTCAACTAAGCGAGAAAGAATTGCTTAATGTAAGAGGAAGAAATATTTCAATGATTTTTCAGGAACCAATGACTTCGCTTAACCCGTCCTTAAAATGTGGTGATCAGGTTATAGAAATTTTAGTGAATCATACCAATTTAAATATCAAAGCTGCAAAAAACAGAGTTTTAGAATTATTTGGCGAAGTTAAACTTCCCAATCCTGAAAGAATATATCAAAGTTATCCGCACGAAATTTCCGGAGGTCAGAAACAGCGGGTTATGATTGCAATGGCAATTGCCTTAAAACCTACTATTTTAATAGCCGACGAGCCAACAACAGCTTTAGATGTTACCGTTCAAAAAACAATATTGGAATTATTAAAACAGATTCAGGAAAAATATCAAATGAGTATAATTTTTATTTCTCATGATTTAGGAGTTATATCTCAAATTGCTGATGATGTTTTGGTAATGTATAAAGGTGAAATTGTTGAGTTCGGAAAAACCAATCAGGTTTTACTAAACCCAAAGCATCCTTATACGAAAGGATTGTTAAATTGCAGACCTGATTTAAATACTTCAAATAAACGATTGTCTGTTCTTTCAGATTTTTTAGAACCAAATACAAAGAAAGACTCTGAAATAATAAAACCAACCATAGATAATAAAGAAAATTTTACGGATGAAATAACTTTAAAAGTTAGTCATCTTAATAAAACATTCATATCGAAAAGAAATTTTATTGGCAAGCCAAAACAACAACAAACAGCAGTTTCTGATTTAAGTTTTAATGTTTTTAAAGGAGAAACCCTTGGTTTAGTTGGGGAGTCTGGGTGTGGAAAAACAACCTTAGGGAGAACAATAGCTCAGTTAATTGAAAAAAGTTCAGGGTCAATTGAATATGAGGGGAAATTATTAAATGATCTGACTAATAAAGAATTAAAACAATTTCGAAAAAATGTGCAAATTATTTTTCAAGATCCATATTCTTCATTAAATCCTAAATTGTTAATTGGTGATGCTTTAACGGAACCTCTTATTGTTCATGGTATAGGTAAAAACAAAACAGAACGGAAAAAAAGAGTGTTTGAGATTTTGAAGAAAGTAAAATTAGATTCAGATAGTTTTTATAAGTATCCACATGAATTTTCCGGAGGACAAAGACAAAGAATAGTTATTGCACGTGCTTTAATATTGAATCCGGAATTTGTAATATGTGATGAATCTGTTTCTGCTTTAGATGTTTCTGTCCAGGCCGAAATATTAAATTTATTAAATGATTTAAAGGAAGAGTTTCAATTAACTTACATTTTTATCTCACATGATTTATCTGTAGTAAAGTATATGGCAGATAGAATAATGGTTATGAGGGATGGAGAACTTATTGAAATAAATAAAGCAGATGAAATTTATAAATCACCTGCTTCAGATTATACTAAAAAACTTATTGAGTCAATTCCTGTTATCAAAAGCCATTAGAAAAAATCGTTATCAAAATCTTCCCGATCTGTCTGGTTTTTTTCATATTTACCACAGTTTAATTCTACAGAAAAATTTAAAGGTTTTTCAAATTTGTCTTTTTGAGTTACGGTTAATAAAGTAGAGTCGGCATATATTTTTTGCATATATAATGCAAAAATTGGTAATGCCATATTTGCACCTTGTCCTTTGCTTATGCCTCTAAAATGAATACTTCGATCTTCACCACCAACCCAAACTCCTGAAACTAAATTTGGAGTTATGCCCATAAACCATCCGTCAGACTGGTTTTGAGTTGTTCCTGTTTTACCGCCAATTTCATTGTAAAGTTCGTATATCCAACGGACCCTTCCTCCTGAGCCTCCATTTACAACACTTTGTAATAAGGTGGTCATTAAATAGGCTGTTTGTTCACTTATAGCTTCATTTTTAGTTGATGTGAATCTGGTTAATACAGTACCATTTTTATCTTCTATTCGGGTTACAAAAATTGGTTCAGCATGAACTCCTTTATTTGAAAAAGTTGAATAAGCACTAGTCATTTCACAAAGTGAAATATCCGATGTTCCTAAAAATATTGAAGGTACAGCAGCTATTCTGCTTGTTATTCCCATTTTACGCATTACATAAATAACTGAAACAGGATTAAACTGTTTTATTAACCATGCTGAAATATAGTTCACTGAATTTGCAAGCCCCCATTTTAAGGTTACCATTTGTCCGTCTCTGCTTGTAGGGCCCGAGTTCTTTGGTGTCCATGTTGTGTCGTTTAAAATAAAAGTACTTGGGATATTCGGAACTTTATGACATGGTGCATATCCTTCCTGCATTGCAAGCGTATAAAGAAATGGTTTTATTGTTGATCCAACTTGTCTTTTACCTTGTGTAACATGGTCGTATTTAAAATGTCTAAAATCCGGACCACCAACATAGGCTTTTATATAACCGTTATGAGGATCAATAGATACGAACCCGGCTCTTAAATAGTTTTTATAATAAAGTAATGAATCCAGTGGAGTCATAATAGTATCCACTCCTCCTTTCCATGAAAAAACAGTCATTTCAATCGGTGTATTGAATACTGCTTTTATAGAATCCATATTTACACCTCTTCGTCGTAATCTTCTATATCTTTCCGTTCTGCGGATAGCCAAATCAATAATGTCTTTTAAATCTTCCCTGGCTAATTCCTGATAATATGGAGCATTGGGATTGTTCTCTTGTTCAGTATTAAAATCATCTTGTAATTCTTGGCTAAGATGCTCAACCAATGCTTCTTCTGCATATTTTTGCATTCTTGAGTCAATCGTAGTATAAATTTTTAATCCATCACGATATAAATCATAATTAGATCCATCCGGTTTATTATTCTTTTTACACCAACCATATAAAGGATTTGTATACCATTCTATCGAATCGTTCCTGTAATCTCTTAATGAAAAATAATTTCTTTTATTTGGTTTTGATTTATTTAATGTAAGCCTTAAATATTCTCTGAAATAGGTTGCTAATCCAGCATTGTGGTCTTGAAATTTATAATTTAATTCAATAGGAAGTATGCTTAACGAATCAAATTCTTCATTAGTAATGAAACTGTATTTATTCATCTGACTCAGGACAATATTTCTCCTTAGCCTTGATCTTTCAGGGTTTCGTACAGGGCTATAATAAGTAGGAGCTTTCAAAAGGCCTACAAGCAAGGCTGATTCTTCAATTCTTAATGAATCAGAGGCTCTGTTAAAATAAGTTTTAGCTGCTGATTTAATTCCGTAAGTAATTCCTCCAAAAGGAACTGTATTTAAATACATTACAATGATTTCATCCTTGGTGTAATTACGTTCCAGTTTTACGGCAGTAACCCATTCTTTAAACTTTGTTATTCCAAGATGTACATTTCTTCCAATAGAAGATGTATATGTTGTTGTATCTCTTGGGAAAAGATTTTTTGCAAGTTGTTGCGTAATTGTACTACCTCCTCCAGAAGAGCGATTATTCATCAATATAGAATAAACTAAAACTCTTGCTAATCCTCTTGCATCTATTCCTGAGTGTTTATGAAAGCGGACATCTTCAGTTGCAATTAAAGCATCAATAACATTCTGAGGGATATCATCGTATTTTGCATAAGATCGATTATCCCAAAAAACATTTCCTATTAATACTCCATCATCTGAATAAATATCAGAAGCTAAGTTATTTTCCGGATTTTCTAATTCTTCAAAAGTTGGCATTTTGCCTAACTTTTCGAAAGATATTAGTGTAAAAAATAAAATGATTGTTATTATTGGGATTGATATCAATATCCAAAACAATCTTATATAAAATTTTGTTGTAATTTTAATTTTGTTCATATTGCCGGTTTTCGAGTGCTTGTAAAATTAGTAAATAATATTTAATTCAAAATTTTGAACTTAAAATACTTTTTATATTAAGTTTGTGTCGTTTTTAGATATTCTTAAAATTAAAATATTTATGATTGAAAATTTAGTTATCGTTGAGTCTCCGGCAAAAGCAAAGACAATTGAGAAGTTCTTAGGAAAAAATTTCCAAGTTAAATCAAGTTTTGGACATATTAGAGATTTAGCAAAAAAGAATTTGGGAATTGATATAGAAAAAAATTATGAGCCTCAATATATAATTCCAGATGATAAAAAAGCTGTAGTAAAGGAATTAAAAAAGATTGCAAAAGAGGCTAAAGTTGTGTGGCTGGCTTCCGATGAAGATCGAGAGGGAGAGGCAATAGCATGGCATCTGATGAAAGTTCTTGATCTGGATGTTAAGAAGATAAAAAGAATAGTTTTTCACGAGATTACAAAAGAAGCAATACAGAATGCAATAAAAACCCCAAGATTAATTAATGAAAATGTTGTTAATGCACAACAAGCAAGAAGAATTTTGGACAGGTTAGTGGGATTTGAATTATCTCCTGTTTTGTGGAAAAAAGTAAAACCATCACTCTCGGCAGGGAGAGTTCAGTCAGTTGCAGTTAAATTGCTTGTTGAAAGAGAAAGAGAAATTATAAATTTTAAGAGTGAGTCTTTCTTCAAAGTAACAGGCCTTTTTAAAACAAATAAGAATGAAGAATTAAAAGCAGATTTATCAGAAAAGATTAAATCACCTGAAAAAACACTGGAATTCTTAGAGAAATGTAAAACCGCATCTTTCAATATAACAGATGTTGTTAAAAAACCAGGAAAAAAATCTCCTTCGGCTCCTTTCACTACATCAACTTTGCAGCAAGAAGCTAGCAGAAAACTTGGGTTTTCTGTTGCTCAAACAATGGCTATTGCACAAAAGCTATACGAATCAGGGAAAATTACTTACATGAGAACCGATTCTGTTAGTTTGTCTTCTATGGCAATTGGTGCAGCAAAAAATGTTATTTTAAATGAATTTGGTGAAAAATATCTTAAAACAAGAAATTTCAAGACAAAATCAAAAGGAGCACAGGAGGCTCATGAAGCAATCAGACCAACTTTTATGGAGAAACAGGAGGTTTCGGGGGCTGAAAGAGAAAAGAGATTGTACGATTTGATATGGAAAAGAACGGTCGCTTCTCAAATGAGCGAGGCTCAATTAGAGAAAACGACTATTACTATAGATGTTTCAAATGATGAACATAAGTTTGTTGCCATTGGAGAAGTTCTTAAGTTTGATGGCTTCCTGAAAGTTTATTTTGAATCGACCGATGACGAGCATAGCGAGGAGGCAAAAGGCTTATTACCAGCAGTTAATAAGGGTGAAGACTTAGAACAGAATTCAATTCAGGCTGTTGAAAGATTTACACATTATCCTCCAAGATATACAGAAGCAAGTTTAGTTAAGAAATTAGAAGAACTGGGAATAGGACGTCCGTCAACGTATGCTCCTACAATTTCAACTATTCAAAATAGGGGATATGCAGTAAAAGAAGACAGACCGGGGAAAGATCGTGAATACGTGTCATATACATTACTTAACAATCAAATTAAAGAAACTAAAAAAAAGGAAATCACAGGGGCAGAAAAAAAGAAACTTTTCCCTAATGATATTGGAATAGTTGTGAATGATTTTCTTGCAGAACATTTTAATGAGATTGTTAATTATAATTTTACAGCTTCGGTAGAAGAAGAGTTCGATGCAATTGCAAATGGCAAGTTGAGCTGGTCAAAAATGATAGATAAATTTTATAAGCCATTTCATAAAACAGTAGAAACTACTCTCGAAACTTCAAACAGAAGTGTTGGCGAAAGAATTCTTGGTGATGATCCGGCAACGGGAAAACCTATTACTGCAAAAATTGGACCTTATGGTCCGATGGTTCAAATTGGTTCTAAAGATGATGAAGAAAAACCAAGGTTTGCATCTCTTCAAAAAGGACAGCATTTAGAAACAATTACTCTTGAAGAGGCATTGGAATTATTTAAATTACCTCGGGATTTAGGTCAGTATGAAGATAAGAAAGTTGTAGTTTCTATAGGACGATTTGGCCCTTATGTAAGGCACGACTCAAAGTTTATTTCTTTAAAAAAGGAAGATAATCCTTATAAAATTGAACTTGACCGTGCTGTTGAGTTAATCGAAGAGAAAAGAGAGAAAGACCGTTCAAGAACGATTAAGATATTCGAAGAAGATAAAGATCTCCAAATTCTTAATGGTCGTTGGGGTCCTTATATTGTTTGCAAAAAGAAAAATTATAGAATTCCTAAAGGAACTGATGCCGAAAGCTTAACATTGAAACAATGTTTGGAAATTGTTGAAAGTAATGACAAATCAGAAAAAGGGAAGAAAACTAAAAAAACAAGTTCAAAGAAGGGATCGGCAAAAAAATAAGATTTTTCAATAATTTTATAAACCTTGAAAAGTTAGCACATGAATTTGAATGATTATTTAGATCCAATAGATTTAAAATTTGCTATTAAAGATTTTGTAAATCCTAAAGATCAGTTAATTTCTTCTGTTTCTGCCCATACATCTGAGAAAAAAATAAAAGCAATTGAAAATTATAATGTTGCTATTATTGGTGTCCCTGATAATCGACCTGAAAACGTTGATGAGTCGGTTAATGGTTTATTAAAGATTAGAGAATATCTTTATAGCCTGTCATCGTTTAATAAGCAGGTTAAAATATATGATTTAGGAAATTTAAAACGTGGTAATACTACTAATGATCATTCAATAGGATTAAGAGATGTAATAGTTGAATTGTTAGCATTAAATATTATTCCTATTATTATAGGATCTTCTGAAGATATAATTTATCCAAACTATTTAGCATATCAAAAGCTTGATAAGAAAATAAATCTTGTTACTATCGATAGTAAAATTAATATAGTAGAGAATCGTGAAAAAGAATTTAAATCGGCTTTATGGAAAGTAATAGTCGAAAATAATGAATCGTTATTCTTTTTCTCTAATATTGGTTATCAAACACACTTTGTTAATTCTAAAATAACAAAATATCTTTCAGATCAATTACATTTTTTTTATAGATTAGGTTATATTCGTTCTAAAATAAAAGAAGTTGAACCCATTTTTAGGGATGCCGATTTAATAGGACTGAATATTTCTTCTGTTAGACAATCTGATGCTTTTGGGCAAACACATCCTTCTCCAAACGGTTATTATGGTGAAGAAATCTGTCAAATGGCACGATATGCTGGTTTGAGTACTAAGTTATCTTCGTTTGGTATTTATGATTATAATTTTGAGTTTGATATAAACTTTCAAACAGCTCACCTGATTGCTCAAATCATTTGGTATTTTATTGACGGTTATATCAATAGAATTACAGAATATCCATTTGAAAATGATCAGAATTACAAAAAGTTTATTGTAAATCTGGATAGTTTCAAGCAAGAATTAGTTTTTTATAAAAGCGAAAAAACAGATCGCTGGTGGGTAGAGGTTCCGTCTTTTAAAACCAATACTACAAAACATGTTTTGATATCCTGTACTTACGACGATTACAAAGATGCAGGTAATGGAGATGTTCCGGAAAGGTGGTTAAAAACATTTCAAAAGATAAATTAACAAAAGTAATTCTTTGATAAAAATCTTTGTAAAAAAAACAATCATTAGTAACCTTATTAGTTTTCAGCAGTATAAAAGATGTATATTTATAAGGATATGAACATTTAAATGTTTATAAAATTTGTTTAGAAATATTATTTTCGTTTATTTTACTTTTGGTAATCTTTATTATAATTGAGGAATACAGTATTTAATATGAAAAAACAATCTCTGTTTCTTGCCATTTTTTTAATGGTTTCTTTGCTGCTAAAGGCACAACAAGATCCTCAATTTACTCAGACAATGTTTACACAGTTGCTCATAAATCCTGGATATGCAGGGAGTGAAGATAAAATTTGTGCTTACGCGTTGCAAAGAGTACAATGGACAGAGTTTGGTGATGGAGCACCTTCAGTTACCGTTTTTAATGTTGATGCCGCTATAAAAAACAGATTTGGACTGGGACTCTCTCTTGAAAATGATGAATTAGGGTTTGATAAAGACTTTAAAATCAATTTATCAATTGCATATAAACAAACTATAGGCAATGGAAAATTAGGAATAGGTGTAAAGTGGGGAGTTGCTAACTCTGCAATTGATTTACAAGGTTCAGAATGGATTACTCCAACAGACGATCCTGCTATCGATAATGCAATACCTGAAAATGGTAGTGAGGCAATGACTTTTCTTGATTTTGGTTTCGGGTTATATTACAAAACTCAAGATTTGTATTTAGGAATTTCATCTACACATTTGAATGAACCAGAATTTGAATTTGATAAAGGAACACCATCTTTAAAAAGACATTATTATATAATAGCCGGATATAATCTGCCATTTGCTAATCCCTTATTGGAATTTAAACCAGGCATTGTGGTTCAGTCTGATGGCACAAACTCTCAATTAGCAATAAATGCATTAATTGTATACAATAAAAAGTTATGGGGTGGCGTTTCTCTAAGAACGGATAATGCAATTTCTGGTATTTTGGGATTAGAATTATTTAAATGGGTGAAAGTTAGTTATTCATACGACTTTGTTGTCTCCGATTTAATGGGATATAATAATGGAACACATGAAATAATGATGGGATTTTGTTTAGATGTTAAAAAAGATAAAACACCGGAAAAGTATAAGAGTATAAGATTTTTATAAAATTTATAATAAAAAATTAAAGAATTATTGTTATTTTGCAAAATAAATATTTAAAATATCATGAAAAAAATACTTGTTGTTAGTATACTATTGGCAATCTCTTTTAGTTGTAGTAAATACAATGCTGGAGAATTAACAGGAGTTCAAGGCAGAAAAGGATGGTTCGAATCCCAACCATATGGTATGGTTTTCGTACCAATGGGGAGTTTCAACATGGGGCCAAGTGACCAGGATGTTGCCTGGGCAATGACAGCCTATCAGAGAACAGTTTCTGTTGATGCCTTTTGGATGGACGCAACGGAAATAACTAATAATGAGTATCGTCAGTTTGTATATTATGTTCGTGATTCTATTATGCGAAGAAAATTAGGTGAGCAAATAGAAGATTTTCTTATTGCAGAAGATCAATTTGGAAATCCAATTGAACCACCAATTATTAACTGGGATGTTGAAATAGATATGATGGATGAAGAACAGGCCGAAATATTAAACGAATTATATTTGGCTGAACATGAAAGATTTTATCGTCGTAAGGAAATTGATACCCGAAAGCTAATGTTTGAGTATTATCGAGTTGATATGAACCAAGCAGCGTTAAAATCTAACAGATATAATTTCGATACCAAAGAATATACAGGATCTGCTATAAATTCACAAGGAGAAAGAATGGATGTTGAAGATCGTTCAGCATTTGTACTAAGAGATGTCATTAATGTGTATCCCGACACTCTTTGTTGGATAAGTGATTTTACATATTCATTTAACGAGCCTTATACAAATATGTATTTCTGGCATCCGTCTTTTGATAATTATCCTGTGGTTGGTGTAACCTGGAAGCAGGCTAGAGCATTCACCGTTTGGAGAACACAATATCTAAATAATGAATTAATGAGAAGCGGTGAAGGATTTGTTCAGGATTTTAGATTGCCGAGCGAATCTGAATGGGAATATGCAGCCAGAGGAAACTTAGATCTTTCAATGTATCCATGGGGTGGAATGTACACAAGAAATAAGCTGGGATGCTTTTTAGCAAACTTTAAACCATTAAGAGGTAATTATGTTGATGATGGTGGAATGATACCTGTAGCTGTTGGTAGTTATGCTCCTAATGAATATGGTCTTTTTGATATGGCGGGAAATGTTGCAGAATGGACAGCCAACGCATTTGATGAATCAGCTTATAGTTTTATGCACGATATGAATCCGGATTATAAATACGAAGCTTTGCCAGACGATCCACCATCAATGAAACGTAAAGTATTAAGGGGTGGTTCATGGAAAGATATTGGATATTTTTTACAAAATGGAACTAGAGCATATGAATTTCAGGATTCAGCAAAATCTTATATAGGCTTTAGATGTGTACGTTCATATTTAGGAGTTAATTAGTTTGTAGTTATTTAGAAACTTTAAAATTTTGTGTTATGATTAATATGGCAGAATTAGTTCAGAGTTCGGGATGGAAGAATTTTATGGCAAAATTATATGGTATTGGTGCAGCCATTGTTATAGGAGGTGCCTTATTTAAAATTATGCACTGGCCACTGGCTTCCGAGATGTTGATAGTAGGGATGGGTACCGAGGTAATAATTTTCTTCTTTTCTGCTTTCGAACCAATGCACGAAGAAGTTGACTGGACACTTGTATATCCGGAGTTGACAGGTCTTACTGAAGATGAATTTGCTCCTATAGCACGAGGAGAAGGAGTTTCTGGAGGAGGAGGGTTTGGCAAACTTGACGAAATGCTGGAGAGTGCTGATATTAAACCCGAATTGTTTGAAAAATTAGGGAAAGGTTTAAAAAATTTAAATCAAACAACACAAAATTTAATAAATGTTTCAGATGCGGCTCAAGCAACCAATCAGTTTGTTGATAATATTCAGGCTGCTTCTGAGTCAGTTTCTTCTATGACAGAATCTTACGGACAATCAGCCGAAAAATTAAGCGGCTCGGTTGAAGGTTTAGTTGATTCATATCAGAAATCTGCTGAAATAGTGGATGAATCAAGTAAAAATGTTGCAGAACAATTTGCTCAAGCTAGCGATGGTTTTCTTACAAACTATAAAAATACAGAAGAAAAAATACAAGCAAATATTGAAATGATTTCTAATGGAAATCAGACATATAATGAAAAACTGGAATCTTTAAATAAAAATTTATCTGCATTAAATTCTGTGTATGAATTACAAATGCAAAGCACTAATGAACATTTAAAATCATCAAAGAACTTATTTGATGAATTAGATGGAATAATGAATAATCTTAAAGGTTCGGCAGATGAGACAAATGTTTATAGAGAAGAAATTGCTAAACTAAATAATAATTTGGCAGCATTAAACAACGTTTATGGTAATATGCTGTCTGCAATGAATATAACTAACAAGTAATTTATTATAGATAATAATTATTAGTTATGGCTCACGGAAAAGAAACTCCCAGGCAGAAAATGATTGGTATGATGTATTTAGTGTTAACAGCTATGTTAGCGTTAAATGTTTCTGCTGAAGTTTTAGATGCATTTGGGGCTGTTGATGAAGGTTTGAGAAAAACAACTAAAAATTACACTGCAAAAAATCAGGTTCTTTATAGTGACTTTCACCAACAATACGTTCAGAATGAAACTAAGGTAAAACCCTGGAAAGATAAGGCTGATGAGGTGAAAAGACGATCTGATGAATTATTTGAATATATTCAGGATTTGAAAAAGGAAATCATTACAGATAACGGACAAGGAGATATTGAGGATGGTGTTATTACAGCGGAAGGAGAAATAATTAACGAAAACATTAAGGGTAAAGATGGATCTGATGCACCTAGCCGGGTATTAATCGGGCCAAACATGGATGGTAAAGCATTTGAATTAAAGGATAAAATTAAGGAGTACAGGGAATACTTAGTTAGTTTAGTTGATGAAGATGACCTTGCAGTTATTAATTCCCTTGAAACTAATTTGGAAACAAAACAGCCTCCCCCTTCTGATGATGGAACACCAAAAAAATGGGAAGTGAAACATTTTGCACATATGCCTTTAGCGGCAGTAATGCCTTTACTAACAAAAATGCAGGTTGATATTCGTAACTCTGAATCGGAAATAGTTCAGTATTTATATAATCAAATTTCTGCCGGTTCAATAGCTTTTAATAAATTAGAAGCTACAGTAATTCCAAATACCAGTTATGTTTTGCAAGGGAATGAATATTTAGCAGATGTGTTTATTGCAGCAGTTGACACTACTGCCCCACCAATTGTTTTAATTGGTAAATACGATTCAACATTAACGGAAGAAGGAACATATAAATATAAAATGGTTGGTAGTAATTATGATTCGCTAGAAGTTATAAATGGTAGAGGAAAATTTTCTAGTATGGGGTCGGGCTTAGGTAAACAAACCTGGGGCGGATTAATTAAACTAATGGGACCTGATGGTAATTATATTACCAGAACTTTTAAACGCGAATATGAGGTTGCTAGACCGAATTTAGTTGTTTCTCCAACTAAAATGAATGTTTTTTATGTTGGTGTTGAAAATCCGGTGAGCATATCTATTGCAGGTGTTCCAGGCAATAAAATTTCTCCTAGTATTACAAATGGTAGTATAAGAAAACAAAGAGATGGTGAATATATTGTTCTGCCAAAAAGACCTGGTAATAGCTTAATTTCTGTTCGGGCTGAAATAGACGGAGTAAAAAAGAATATGGGAACTGCTCAATTTAGAGTAAGAGGGTTACCGGATCCGGTTGTTAAAGTTGCTAATAAAAAGGGTGGTAAAATTCAGAAAAATGTATTGGCGGCTCAAACAGGAGTATTCGCCGTGATGGAAAATTTTGAGTTTGATTTGGAATTTAAGATTATCCAATTCACTGTATCTACTACCGACAGAGGAGGTTATACTATAGACGCAGGCACTAAAGGAAATGTGTTTACCAAAGCACAAAAGGATTTAATTAAAAACTTACGAAGATCTCAAAGATTAAATATAGAGGATATTAAGGCCATTGGGCCTGATGGTAGTGTTAGAAATTTAGCACCTATTGTATTTGAAATAATTTAAAATTTAAAAATATTACTATGAAAAGATTTTTTGTTGTTTTTCTTGTTATTGGAATTTTTGGCGCAATTTTTAACGAACAACAAAGTTATGCCCAGAATGTAAATGATGGTGTATATATAAAAGAAAATATACCAGGTAAAAGACCAGTACCATATGCAAGCCTGAGAGAAGCTGATATATTATGGACAAAGAAAATCTGGCAGATTATAGATTGTAGAGAAAAAATGAATCATCCTTTCTATTACCCTATAGTTGATATGGATGATAGAAGAAGTTTGATTAGCTTATTAATATATGGAATTAATAACGAAGGTTTAACAGCTTTTAAAGATCATGAGTTTAAAGAACTGGCAACAAGAGATGAAGTGTATCAGATGTTCGATGCTTTGCCAGATACTCAATACGTACCTAATCCAAATACAGGTGAATTAGTACAGACTGTAATTGAAGGAGAAATAAAGTATGACGAAGTTTATCAGTACGAATTAAAAGAACAATGGTATTTTGATAAACAGCATTCAATTATGAGGGTGAGGGTGTTGGCAATTTGTCCTATCAGAAGGTTTCTTGATGTTGAAACTGGTCAGATAAGAAAACAAAGAACATTTTGGATATACTTTCCTGAAGTAAGACCATTATTAGCCGGACAGGAAGTTTTTAACAGGCATAACGATGCTCAAAGAATAAGCTTTGATGATATGTTTTTTCAAAGAAGATTTAGTAGTTATATAGTGAGGGAGACTAATGTTTACGATAATAGAGAAGTTATGGCTTACATGCAGGGGTTAAATACGCTACTTGAAGCTGAAAAAATTAAGCAAGAGCTTTTTGAAATGGAGCATGATTTATGGGAGTTCTAGTAAATATTATATATAGAATAAAAAGAGACGTTTAAAACGTCTCTTTTTTTATAAGTATTTTTCTCCAAGTTTTAGTTTTACATCATTGACATATTGTTTAATTTCTTGTTCATCTTCCTTTTTACATACTAATAAAATATTATCTGATTCAACAATAATTAAATCTTTTAAACCTTGTAAAACAACAAGTTTATCTTTGGGCACATTAACAATACAGTTTTCTAATTCATAAGAAAACACATTACCTCCTAAAATAGCATTTTTGTTATCGTCTTTTAAACTATTTTCGTGCAAAGAGCCCCATGTCCCTAGATCTGCCCAACCAAAATCACTACAATAAACATATACATTATCTGCTTTTTCCATTATACCATAATCAATGGAAATATTTTTACATTCATAATAGGTGTGAGAAATAAACTCAGATTCCTTTGCTGTACCATAAATGCTTATACCTTCGCTAAATAAAGCATCTATTTCGGGTAAATTAGCCTCGAAAGCCTTCATTATAGATTTTAGAGACCAGATGAATATACCTGAGTTCCAGAAAAACTCACCACTTTCATGAAATACTTTTGCTAATTTCTTATCTGGTTTTTCTGTAAAAGTTTTTACTTTATAAATGTTTTTATTTTTCGTAATGTTTTTATTTCCATTAACCTGAATATAACCGTAGCCGGTCTCAGGTCTGCTGGGCTTTATACCTAACGTTAGCAATGCATCTTTTTTTGAAGCAAATTCAAGCCCTTCTGTTATCACTTTACTAAATTCATCTTCTTTAAGTATTAAATGATCAGAAGGAGCGGTTACAATATTCGCATTCGGATTTTTCTTAAAAATCTTATAATTAGCATAAGCAATACAAGGAGCTGTATTTCTACGTGCAGGTTCAAGAAGTATCTGCTCTTCTGTTAACTCAGGTAATTGTTCAAGAATTAATTCTTTATAAATTGTACTTGTAACAATATAGATATTCTCAACCGGACAGATGGATTGAAATCTGTCGAAAGTCATTTGAAGTAAAGTTCTGCCTGTTCCCAATATATCTAAAAACTGCTTTGGCTTATTCATTCTACTTAACGGCCAAAATCTGCTTCCAACACCTCCAGCCATTATAACACAGTAATTATTTTCCATTTTAATTTTGTTTTGAGAAATATTTGTATTCTACTAATTTACAAAAAGCAAAAGGAATAAAAAGGATTAAGAATAAAAAATAGTTATTAAATAAATGTGTTTAAGAGAAAGTTTTATTATTTATTATATTTGTACACTCAAATTAGATAATTCATGAGACTTTTTTATCATATAGGTAAATATTTTTTACTTCTTTTCAGGGTTTTTGCAAAACCCGAAAAATTTAAAATTTATTATAGAGAAACCATCAAGGAAATAGAAAAACTCGGATTAAATTCAATATGGATAGTTGCAGTTATATCAGTGTTTATGGGTGCTGTTATTACAATACAAACAGCATACAATACTGACAATCCAATGTACCCGAAATATTTAATTGGATTAACAGCAAGAGATACTTTATTATTAGAATTTTCATCAACAATTATTGCTCTTATTTTGGCAGGAAAAATTGGCTCAAACATTGCTTCCGAGATTGGAACTATGCGGATAACTGAGCAAATTGATGCTCTGGAAATAATGGGTGTAAATTCAGCTAGCTATTTAATATTACCCAGAATAATAGCCTCTGTGATATTTACTCCTTTCCTGACTTTAATGAGTATGATTATTGGTATTTTTGGCGGATGGGTTGCCGGAGTTTCAACAGGGGTGATGACAACCCAGGATTATGTCTATGGAATTCAGTATGCTTTTATACCATACTATATAGTTTATGCCCTAATTAAAATAGCTATTTTTGCATTTTTAATAACTACAATATCTGCATACCATGGATATTATACTTCTGGCGGTTCTTTGGAAGTTGGTAAATCGAGCACCAAAGCAGTTGTGCATAGTAGTATTTTTATTCTTCTTTTTAATGTGATATTAACACAATTACTGCTTTCATGATAGAAGTTAAAAATATAGCAAAATCTTTTAACGGAGTTCCGGTTTTAAAGAATATTGATGTTTTATTTGAAAAAGGTAAAACAAACCTGATTATTGGACAAAGTGGATCAGGGAAGACAGTTCTATTGAAGTCAATTGTTGGATTACACGATATAGAACAAGGAAAAGTAATATTTGATGGAACTGTTTTTAACGAACTAAATTTTAAAGATAAAAAAGAAATGAGAAAGCAAATAGGAATGCTTTTTCAGGGAGGAGCCTTGTTCGATTCTGCCACAGTTGAAGAAAATGTAATGTATCCATTAAATATGTTTACAGAATTGACACATTCAGAAAAAAGGGATAGAGCGAACGAATGTCTTAAAAGAGTTAATATTATAAATGCCAATCAATTATATCCTGCAGAAATTAGTGGAGGGATGAAAAAAAGAGTGGCAATTGCAAGAGCTATTGCCTTAAACCCAAAATATTTATTTTGCGATGAGCCTAATTCCGGGTTAGATCCTCAAACGGCAATATTAATTGATGATTTAATTAAAGAGATTACAGTAGAGTATAATATGACCACAATTGTTAATACGCATGATATGAATTCTGTTATGGAAATTGGCGATAAAGTTGTATTTATTTATAAAGGGGCTAAATGGTGGGAAGGTACAAAAGATGATATTTTTGATTCAGAAAACGAAGAATTAAATAATTTTATTTTTGCATCGAAACTTTCACAGAAGATAAGAGATTTAAAAAACGGGCATTAACCTAATGCATATATCTTTTCAAGTCGCTTAACATCCATAATTTCAATATTCTTACCTTCTATTTGAATTAAATGATCTTTTCTAAATTCTGATAATACCCTGATTACATTTTCAGTACTCATGTCGATTAACTCGGCAACTTCTTTTCGGCTAATTGGCAGATTAAATTTTGTTGAACTATAAATATGTTTCGAGAAGAAAAGCAATATATAAGCGATTCTCCCACGTAACTGACGGGTATTAATATCAATTCTTGTTTTAATTACAGAATCGGAAACAGTACTTATTTTTTCAAAAAAATCGATGGCAAATGCCCCGTTTGTTTTTATGAATTTTTTTATAATTTCTAAATCCACAAAACAAACAATAGAATCTTCAATAGCAGTTGTAGAATAAATATGTTTCGAGTTTGAAAAAATACTCAATAGACCAATAAAATCCTGTGGTTTTGCAATACTTAGAATATGTTCTTTAGTGTTGATCTCTGTTTTATATAATTTTACAAGACCATTTTGAAGGTACATAAAAGATAGAATTTCGTCTCCTTCCATGCAAATGTTCTCACCTTTTCTATAAAACTTTTCTACTTTTTTAGCATTAATGATCTTTAATTCTTCTGCAGATAAGTTTTTAAATGCCCATGACCTATAAATACAACTCTTACAATTACTGACTTTATGAGACAATTCCATTTTTTGAGCTTCAGTTTAAATGATGATATATATCATTAATGATATATATCATAATATATAAAGATATAAATATATTTATATCTGTTAATTTTGTAACAGCAAAAACCAATTACAATATAAAAATAATATAAAAAAGACTAAAATGAAAAAGATTCTGATTTTGGGCGCCGGTACAGGTGGAACAATAATGGCTAATAAACTGAGAAAATCTCTTGACAGAGAAGAATGGGATATAACAATAGTTGATAAGCATAAAACACATTATTACCAGCCCGGATTCTTATTTATTCCGTTTGGTATATATAATAAACAGGATGTAATTAAACCGAAAGCTGATTTTATACCTGCCGGAGTAAAAATTATTTATAATGATATTGATCGAATTGTTCCTGAAGAAAATAAGGTTTTATTGGAAGGAGGAAAGGTTTTAAATTACGATTTTCTTATTGTTGCTACCGGAACAAAAGTTGACCCAACAGAAACGCCAGGTTTAAAAGATGAATTGTGGCAAAAAGAAATATTCGATTTTTATACTGTTGAAGGCGCAGTTGCTTTAAGAGAGTTTTTCGAAACATGGCAAGGTGGCCGTTTAGTGATGAATATTGCCGAATTACCGTTTAAGTGTCCTGTAGCCCCATTAGAGTTTGTATTCCTGGCTGATGAATATTTTACTAAAGCAGGTATTCGTGATAAGGTTGATATTATTTATGTAACTCCATTACCCGGCGCATTTACTAAACCGAAATCAACTAAAATGTTAGGTGAGTTACTTAATGAAAAGAATATTACGGTAATTCCTGACTTTTATTTAGAAAGTGTTGATAATAAGGAAAAGAAAATTAAATCTTATGATGGTCAGGAAATCCCGTTTGATGTTTTAGCTATTGTTCCTGTTAATAAAGGTGATGATATGATTGAGCGTAGTGGTATGGGCGATGACCTGAACTTTATACCAACCGATAAGCACACCTTAAGATCAGAAAAGCATGAAAATATTTTTGTTTTAGGCGATGCTTCAAATATTCCTACTTCGAAAGCCGGCTCTGTTGTTCATTTTGCTGCAGACGTGCTTTTTGACAATATTCAGTGTGCAATTAAAGGTCGTGAATTAAGAGCAAAATTTGATGGACATGCAAACTGCTATATTGAAACAGGTTTTGGGAAAGGTTCATTAATTGATTTTAATTACGAAACCGAACCCTTGCCAGGCACTTATCCATTGCCAGGTATTGGACCATTTGGTTTATTGCAAAATACAAAGATGAACCATTATGGTAAGATAATTTTTCGATGGATATACTGGCATATATTATTGAAAGGAAAGGAACTTCCTATTGAGAATGAAATGACAATGGCTGGTAAGAAAAGGTAAAACCTAAAACTGAAAAAAATGGAAGTTAAAACAGAAAATGTTCAGGAGCAAATAAATCAAATCAATCAAAAGCTTGATCTTGTTTTACATTATGTAAACGAACAAAGATTAAAAAGCGAAATGATTGAAGATTTGGTCTCTGATGTTTCAATTATAAGTAAAGACTTATTTACGAGTGCTGTCGAAGAACTTGATACGCATGGTATAGAACTCAATGTAGATGATATTAAACTACTTGTTTTTAAACTGATTAGAAATGTAAATAATTTCTCTCAGGCAATGGATATGTTTGAAAGCATTACTGATTTATTAAAAGATGTAGGTCCGATAATTAATGAAGCAGGTATAGATTTTACACATAAACTGCATGAGTTTGAACAAAAAGGTTATTTCGAGTTTTTTAAACAAATGGCTAATCTTTTTGATAATGCCGTTGTTGCTTATCAGAAAACAGACTTTGATCAGGACAAAAAATACTCAATATGGAAAATTATCCGCGAAATGAATAGTCCGGAGATTAAAAGAACTTTAGGATTTATGATTACATTATTAAAGAATATTTCAAAAGAATCGATAACTAATAAATAATTAATCTATTAAAAATTAATATTATGGCACAAAAAACAGTAGCAGGTGTAAACCTTGAAGTAACTGACGATGGATACTTGGCAGACCCATCACAATGGACTGAAGAAATTGCAAAGGAAATTGCAAAAGAAGAAAATATTGAACTTAATGATAAACATTTCGAAGTTATCACGTTTATCCGCGAAAATGCTGATTCCGGCTTAACAATTCGTAAAGTAGGAAAATCTGGAATAGTTGATATTAAAGGATTTTATGACTTATTTCCCGGTGGACCATTAAAAATGTCGACTAAAATTGCTGGAATTCAGAAACCAACAAGTTGTGTTTAATTTAAAAATATAATGTTATGGCTGAAAAAAAAGATACACAAGTAAAAAAAGTGGCTATGATTTGTGCCAAAGGTACAATTGAAGATGTATATGCTACATTGGTAATGGCAAACGGCGCTGTTATGGAAGGTATGGAAGCAAAAGTTTTCTTTACTTTCTTTGGCCTTGATGCTATTACAAAAAAATACATGAATAAACTACACACAGGAACAGTTGGAAATCCTGCTATGCGTATGCCTGGAGGCTTGCCTTTCCCGACTATACTGGGAGCAATACCCGGAGTTGAAGCAGGAGTTTCTGCTATGATGCGAAGCCAGATGGAAAAATTAGATATTCCTCCGGTAGATGAATTTTTAGACATGATTACTGCAGGAGGTGGAGAAATATATGCGTGTAAACTTGCTGTTGATATGTTTAAATTAAAGAAAGAAGATTTAAGCGATCATGTAATTGATATTATTACAATTGGTGATTTTTATGCAATGGCTGGAGGCGAAGGGTCTCAGGTTATTTTTACCTAAATTAAGCTTTAAATATAATGAAACCGCCTCTTGGGGCGGTTTTTTATTGAATATCAATCTTGTTCTTTAATTCTTTTATAAAAGTTTCTTTATCCTGAATATCAGAATTTATTAGTTTATTATACCAGTGATTAACCATTTCCATATTGTCCATATTTTTATATATCAGGATTATGTAATAATACGATAAACCATGGATTTGAGATTGAATATTTATATTTCCTTCTAAAACTTTTTCAAAATAAGGAATTGATTTATCAAATTCATTGTTCTGATATAAATCAAAACCCTTTTCAAACGCCCTTATTTTTTCATTATGTTCATTGTCTAAAATGATGCTAAAGAATGAAAAGCAAGCATTATTGCAGTTTTCAATTAGGTCAATAAATTTAATATCATCAGATATTTTTTCGAAATGGAGTTTAAATTCAAGTATTTCGCCGGTATAAGCAAATTCATGTTGATTAGGACATGTGGGAATGTTTTCTGATTTTATTAATTGGTATACTTCGGCTCCCGTGGAATTTTTGATATAGATATTTTCATCGGCGCAAAACCAGCCTCCCTGGCTACGTTTGTTTGTTACTTTTAGTGATATTATTGTTTTACTATCGGTAATTTCGATTTTAGTTATTTCAAGCTCCGGGTGGCTTTGCTTACCGGCAATAGGGTTTTCGTATATCTGGGCATTAAGGATAAAAGGCAGGAAGAAAAGAAAGGTTATAGTTAAAATTTGTTTTTTCATCATATTTAATTTATTTAGAATAATTGCACAGCAATGATACTATGATAAATATTAAAAAGTTATTTTTTGTGATTTTTAGTGTTTTTGTGACTTAGTGGCGAAAAAATATTGCCACAAAAACTCTAAAACACTAAATTCACACTAAAACTTACATTTACCATAATTTAAATCATTATTCAAAATATAAAAATGCCCTTCAATATACTCGAAGGGCATGTAAATATCAAATTATTTTTAATTATTCAGACTTTTTTCCAAAATTGAAATCAAGACCTAAAGCAAAAAATAAATTGTCTCTATTATATGTTTCAGTAAGATCAATAAGCATACCTGATCCACCTAAATCATGTTGGTAATCTTTACTGTCTTCAACATAGAATGTGTAAGCAACAGCTAGATTTAGATCAATTTTTGGAGCAATTGAGTATGCACCACCAAACCCAAAGCTATTAGACGATATTTTATAGTTTAAATCAGTTTGATATTCGTCTTTTAATCCTGATTGTGCTCTTAAATAACCTGCACTAATTAGCAATTTATCGGAAATGTTATATTCTAATCCTAATGCCCATTCCCAGTAGTTATTATCAAATGCTTCGCTATTTTTTATTTTATTTCCGGCATCTTTATAGCCATAATTAGCACTCTTATCAAAGTAATAATGTACTCCAGTTGAAACTAAGAATTTTTCTGACATTTGATAATCTGCACCTATAGTTAATAAAGCAGGCATATCATTTCTATTTATTTCTCCATCCGGAAACATACCAATTGTATTTCCTGTAGCAACATCGTATCCAATGATAAAGTCTGTAGTAGTATTGTTTTCGAGTTCAATTTTGGTTTGGAATTCGTACTTTAAACCAATATTTAATTTATCGTTAGGGCTAATGTTAACACCAATAATAGGAGTGATACCAGAACCTTTTTGTTCTATATCTGCTGTTTGATCTTCAAGTATTGTTGCTTTCAAGTCCATGCCAACAGCTCCCATCCCAAAAGCATATGCTGCGTCTGCATTTGTCATTCCTGGTTGATATAACCCAAGACTGGTAAGTGTTGCAATTCCAGTTGGATCTGCAAATGCATCATCAGCAACTAATAATCCTCCAGCTATTGCTAACGCTATATTGTCGGATGTTGATTGTAGTTGTGTACCTACATTTTCAACAAATGTGCTAGCAGGCATAGTTACTCCTCCAACATCAACTGTAATATTTTTTAAGTATCCATTATAGGTATTTGTAGCTGTAACATAACGTGCACCTAAATAAACAGAAAACATGTCATTAATTTCATATGATGCACCAAGTTGGTATCCCCAAAATACAGAACTTCCTTCAAGATATGCATCAAGACCGTATGCAGTAACTCCTGAAGTAGCAAATGCTGGATATAAATCAGCTATAGCAATTTCAAATGAAGGTAATCCATTTTTAAATTCAGCACTTCCTCCACCGCCAATTATATTCATGCCAAATGAGAAAGAAAATTTACCTGTATTATATGCTGCATATATACTAGTGTCAAGTCAAGCATCAATTGACGGATAAAGTCTCTTTAGTTTGATCCTCGAATCTTTGGCTGTAAATCTCCAATTTATTTTCGCATCTTTATTATTTCTATAATCTTGCCAAGCTTCAACTTCTTGTCTCACAGTATTAATGTTGTCAATCCGCCTGTTAAGGCATTGACCGTTCAGTACATTCAATTCTATTTCTGCCATATTTAGCCAACTGCCATGTTTAGGTGTATAGACAAATTCAAACCTATCCCAAATTCGTTTGGCTTCTTCCGGTTGATATCTTTCATACAAAGAGCTTGCTTTGTGTGTGTTAAGATTATCCATAACTAATTTTATTTTCTTAGCATTTTTATAATCGTCAGCTATTTCCTTTATAAATTCAGCCCAATCAGTCTTTGTCTTGCGTTTAGTAACTTTTACAATTCTTTTTCCGGCAAGTGGTTCATTTGCTATAAAAATATTACAAACTCCTTTTCTCGAATATTCATAGTCTATCAACTTGCTTCCATCTTTCATTCTTTCTGCAATTCGGGTTTCTGCAGTTAGTTGTTTTGGCGATTCATCCATACAAACAACTGGATAATCTGGCGAATAAGGAAGTTTATAAACATCTAAGACATTTTCCATATTCGCAACAAAATCAGCACTTTGCTTTGGTGAAATCAACCAGCCTTTAACTTTCCACGGTTTTAATTCGTTTTTTTAAAACACCCCTGACCGTTTCATGCGAAACACTTTCAATATAACTTAGTTCTACCATTTTATCTGCAAGCATTCTAAGAGACCATTTCACAAATCCTGTCGGTGGCTCACTGCAAGCAATGGATATTAGATGCGCTTCAACATCTCCGTTCATTTTTTTCTCATAAGTGCGTGCTGTTGGTCTTCTTGACAAACATGCCTCAAAGCCTTCTTTTATAAAACGTTTCTTCACTCTGTCAATTGTTCTCATTCCCACCTTAAGAACTTTTGATATTTCAGCATTTGTAACTTTATCGGAAAACTCCCCTTCATCTGTATTTATAAGAATATAAGCGTTTCTGTAGATTTGAGATTTATGTTTTCCTTTTTTTATTATCCCAATCAACTGTTCACGTTCCAGTTTCGTTAGGGTTACTTTATAAAATTTTGCCATAGTTTTTTCCTACAAAGATACAATAAAATACGTCATATCAAACTTGACTTGACACTAGGCATAACTGGAATTGTAACAGCACCTTCATAATCAACCGGTGTATTATTTAAATACGTATAGTCAGAAGTAATTAGCCTATTCTGAAATAATGTTTGGCTGTTTAATGATATATAAAAGCCATCGCCTAATTTAGTAAGACCAGCCGGGTTATAAAATACCGCATCGATACTGGTTGAAGCGTCGCGGGCAAACATTCGAACCCATGCTGCACTTTGGTTGGTATTGTGAACAATACCTCCTGAATAAGAGAAAAATGGCAGGCTTAGTAAACCTACTAAAAGTAAAGTTATTCTTTTCATAGTTAGTTAGTTTTGATTACCGGACTAAGATAATTTTTCTGTTAAAAAAAAAGAAGAAAAGCTCTACCAAAGTTTAAACAATTTTCGACCAAAGTTGCTAATAATCAGTCAATAGATTAATATATAAGTATTTATAGATTTGCATAATTGAGATTAATAATAAGAAAAATAGACTATATGGTTTGTGTAGTCGAAAAAAACCTCTATTGTAATAAAGAATTAAGGTATAAAAGAAATCCTGAATTAAAATACAGATTTTAATAATGGTGTATCTTTCGATTTTAATTTTTGCATTGATCCGATGGCAATATTTAACCCGAATCTAAAATTGAAAGATGCTGTTTTGTGCCCCCATAAAGCTGCAGAAACATTATCTGAGATAAGATATAGTTGCACCGGAGCACCTCCAAGCACGAATCCGAAACCAATATTGTTATACGAACCATTCATTATAGAATAACTTAAACTGGCAGATAATCCATTTACCGGGCGAACGTTTGCCGAAAAAGTAAAAGCCTGGTTTAAATTGCTATTAAAAAAATATGAACGTGATAAGAATCCAAAATCAAAATTTTTGGAAATGGCATAATTAGCACCAATATAAATTTTTGTCCCCAGTGATGTTGAATAAGATTTAGAAGTATTCGAAATAGTAAAACTGTTTTTTAAAGAATCGAGCATTTCTTCAAAAGGATCGGTGTCTGATTCTGAATTTCCTATTTCGTCACTTACATCCACTCCTTTAAAGGCATAACTCCCTTTTAATTCAAGTGAGGTTACATCTTTTGCATCCCATTTTATATATCCTAAATCAATTACGCTTAACGATAAGGATAAGTTTTCAATTGGTTTATAATAAATTCCAAAATCAATTCCTAAACCCATATTATTATGAGCCATCGCAAGATCAATTAAGGAATCAGTGTCTGCGTTTTCGATATAGCTGGGAATTTCAAAACCATTAAACTCTCCATCTTCGTTTGTTGTAGCAATAAGCGGAGATGAAGTATTTATAACTGCATCGGCATTTAAATAAATTGAATCACGACTGGAATATATGCTTATATTATTATCCTTAAAATCTGATGATGCATTAGCATGACCAAATAGAACCTTTGCTCTAATCCCAACGGATAAATTCTGGTTTATTTCTTTTGAAATTCCAAGCCCATATTCGCGATAAAAAGTTGAGTTAACTCCTAAATAACTTAAATCAGCATTTTTATTAATAAAGCTTTGATTTCCTTCCAGAGCCAGCACCATCAAATCTTTTGGATAGTTTATGGATGTTGAGAATTTTTCTGAAAGATTAAATGAGAAATACCAGGTATTAACTCTAAAACCAAAAGAAATAAGATCGGTTCTGAAGTCTTCATAAAAGAAATTATTTTCACCAAGTTTGGATAGAAAATCAGAGGTGTTAAATTCGGCATCGGGATGTAAAAAAGTTATTAATGAATCTTCGGTAGGATGTTTCATTATAATATCGGTTAAAGATAATCTATTATTACCTGCATCAACTTGTAAAGATGAAATCCCGGGTAAGCCAATAAATACATTATATTTTGGTTGCATAGCAGGATTCATGAATATTGATTGAGGAACCCTGTTCATATAATATAATGTTTGAACATCTTGCGCAGAAATGTATCCTGAAATAAGAATAACTGATACTATTGTAATTAATAATTTTTTAGATTTATTAAAGCTCATGAGTTCAGGATTTACAAGTCGTTAGAATTTACTTTTACATCAATACCTATACTTAAATTAAAATCAACCGAATAATCTTCAAAAAATTTGACCGAAATAAGATCTCCGTTTGAGTCGGATGGAGTTTTAAGTCCTGCCCGAATTACTCCGTATCTGACCGTATTCAAAGCGGCTATTTCCTCGTTAGTGTACTCAACCAGTGATGTTTTGATACCCGGTGCTATAACTGTATTATCAGCAGGATCTAAAATTCCGGAACTAATTATAGGTCGTGAATTTTCGGCAAACAGGGTATCAACATGATTATACACCGAATCTAAGAAATATAACTGAAAATCAATATCAAGAGGTAATCCGTTTGAAACTTCAAGCATTATATTAACTCTTTCAATAAAATCTGCATCTTCATCAACATTCATCAGGTCAAGTTCAATAGTGTCTACAAGAGCAAAACTATCGGCTTTAAACCATAGAGGCAGAATAAACTCAAAATCAATATCAATTCGACTGTCATCGCATACAAAATTATATGAAGCTTCCGGGCCATCAGGATTTGATGCTGCTGATAAACTGTATTCTAATTTTGATGGTAAAAAGGAAAGGAAATCCGAAACATTTGAATTTGTTGTGTTTATCGAAATGGTAGTGTCTTTGTAAATATCATTATTAATATAATCTGTTAATCTTGGATATGCATAAGCAAATGTATCCATTGATGAATCAAATATCATTTCTATGGAATCAACATCAGTTTTAAATCCTGTAAATCGGGAAATACTAACAGCGGCAGGCACTCCATACGAGTTTTTAATATTAAAATTTATATACGGATTTTTAAACCAAATATATCCTTCGAGCGAATTTTCAAAAAAACCAAGTTCTACTTCTCCTGTTTGGCTTAATAAATCGTAATCGCCAATATATCCAAAAATAGCCTCGAAATCTATATCCTCGATTGTAACAATTACCGAAATTCTTTCTCCGGGATTAAATCCGGCACCTGAATTAATAAGTTCAACATGAAAATCAACAGGCATGTATGAAAAGGTTGAATCGACAGTTACAGAATCGGTTAAATAAATTGTATATCTATCAAGAATAAATGGTTCGTTATATGTAAAACTCCCATCATCAACATCAATATCAATAGTTCGTGTAAAAGGAACATTGTTTAATCTGGATCTGATATTTGGGCAGGTAATAATAATTTGTCCTGTATGTAGAAATTCAGAATAGATATCAAAAACCATAGTTCCTTCATCCAATATCATACTGTCAAGTTGTTCGTTATTTGAGAAGGTAAATGGAAAATTTTTGGTACGGTCCAGGATAACTGTTTCTCCAACACCCCAACCCGGAGGAATAGTAAAATCCGATTCAATAAAAAACTCAAGGAAATCTTGCGGAGGAATTTCCAGTAAATCATCAGCAATATACGAGAATAATGAATCTTTGTAAGTAATTAATAATAATCCATCTGCATTAGAACTTATAAAACTTGAACTATCAAATTCACTAATTAAATCATCAAGTGTAAGTGAACCATAGGCTAAAGGCGCTAATATTCCTGCTCTAATTTCCATTTCATCATCAAGTTTACTAAAATCATATTCATCATGCATACATTGATAAAATAAAATAATAATAAATACTGGAAGTATGATTTTTAAAATCCCGGCAAGTCGTAATTTATTCATAACTATGAAATTTAAAATAATAAACTAATTTACGGAATAATTATATAAAAAGTTATATTGAGTACCCACAATTAAATTAAACTGACTACGAGAATCTCCCAAAAACCCTATTGTAAACTGAGTATTTCCTTTTAAAGGGAAACCTTCGTATATGCTTCCGTTACTATTAAATAAAAATATTTCGTTAGTTGTTTTGGAAACTACACCTAATTTTCGATCATCGTACGAAAAATAGTAATAAACAGGCGAAGATTCAATATTTTTATCGAATTTATAATTAAATATTTCTGAACCATCTTGTTTAAATACGTTTAATTTATTTTTATCAAGAAAAATATAATCTTTAAAACCATCAGCATTAATATCCTGGTAATCAAAATAGTGATTTGATGAATATTTCCCGATTTGTTTTGATTTCACCGTTCCATCTAAATATATCATTCTAACCAAACTTGAGGTATCTGTTGTTACAAAACGTGGATTGGTATTTGAGTTACCTGTTTCCAGGATAAAATTATTGTTAAATGATTTAGAGAACTGATTTTTTATATGAATACGTTCTTCACCTCTTCGGTTTAAAATATACACTCTGTATTTATCGGCAAAAACAAGATAGTCGTTTGCGTTAATTCTAAAATGCTGAACCGGAGTTGTAACATGCTTATCGGTTTGACCAAATTTCCATCCATTCACTAAATTCCCCTCTAGATTATATAAATAAACATTTTTGTTTTTGCATGGAATAAGAATTCTATAATCCAAAGTTTTGTCATAATCAAACATTGCCAGGCCTGCAGTTGACGGCGATCTCAATTTAACCGGATAGCGCTCTACATAATTACCATTTCGATCGATTAAATGAATTTTATTTTTGGTGCTAAACAAAAACTGAAGCTTACCGTTTTTATAAAAATCAACCTGGTATATTTCACTATTTATTTTTTCGTTTAATTGTAATTTCCATAAAATTCTACCTACTTTATTAATCAGGTAAATCTTATTTTTTAAATCCTGAATAATAATTTCGTTTTCTTTCGTGTAATGATTTATTACTAATATTGGTTTGAAATCCATTGAAGCATCCAAATGGCTTTCCCAAACTGTAACAGCTTCATCTTTAAGTTCAGGAACATATTGTAAGTATAAGTTGTTGTAAATCATGCCATTATTTTGCTGAAGCTGAACAGCTAAAGCTTGAAATTTCCTAAAACTTTCAATGTTTTGATTTAATCCTTTTTTGAGATTGGGGTTTAAAAATTCAGCAATATATTTTGGCGAACGAAACATGTTAGTATAAAAATAGAAATTTGATTTTGAAGATAGATAATTTGTGAATTGCTCAAATTTCATATCATTATCCAGTGTTTTATGTAATATGTTCGAATGGATAAATTTGGAAACGGATTTTTTGGAACTGCCGATAATAATGAAATTGTCGATAAACGTAGCATGCTGATTTTTAAATTCGGGGAAAACATTCCCGAAAAATGTTCTGAATACATTATTAAATGGTAAAGAATAAACTTTGTATTTAGTTTCTTTATCAATTCTTATTTCATTTATAAAACGTGATTTGTTTATATTATTGGTTTCAGCAATTTTAGAAATAATTTCATTTAGTTTGTTTTCGGCAATACTTTTACCTTTAGTTCGCATTATAATGTATGTATTATCCTCAAAATTATCGTTTGGTTCATCAGTAACCACAAGTCCGATTTCTTCGTCAAGATGCTCTTTAAAAAACTGTTCTAAATCAATGGCATACTTATTTTTATATAGGTCAACATGTAATTGATATTTATTTATTTTTCCTTCTTTTTCAAGATAAGATTTATAATCCTTTAAATACTGATCGATATTACTAATTCCTAATGATAAAAAAAGGGCAGTGTTCGAAGGAAGAATACTGTTCATTTTATGATCAACGGGTTCTTGTTTAAGAAAAATGTTGAGATAATTATTCAGAGAATCATTACTAAAAGTAAATCCGTTTAATAGAACAGCATCATTTTTTAAATTTATATCGAGCTCTGCCCAATTTCCTAGATTTGAAAAGTTCGAAATTAAACTTTTTTGTTTGTTGTTTAAGGCAAACGATACTATTTCATTAAAGCGGGCAAGGTTTAAATAGATATTTGCATCAACATTTTTCCCGGCAGTTTTTTGTACTTTAACAAACCCGCGATCGTCAAATATCGATTTTTCAGCTTCTGATTGTCTTATTGAATTTTCAACTAAAATTGATGATGGACTAAACATCAATATTCCCTTGTAAAACGAAAAATAAATTTCTTTATCTGAAGTTTTTATTTTATGGATTTTTGTATTGTTGTAATCGCGGGACAATACATTATTTTCAGAACTCAAAAGACTTGTAATCGATTGAAGAATAAATTTTTTATCACGAAAATTATGCATTCTTACCAGGAATAAAAACTCAAGATTGGCTTTCCCCAGTTTGTGAGCAGAAATTACTATTTGATTATCTTTTATTAAATCTTGTATAATTTGATTTTTACCGGGAAGATTTACTATATATTCTAAATCAGAATCAAGTTGTTTTAATGCAGGAAACTGAGCAAGTTCTTCCCAGATTTTGTTTTCTTTCCTGATCTCGGCAATCTTTTCTATAAAATTGGCACATTCAATTATAAATGCAGCATCAATAGGTATGGCTTTATACGTATCAAAATCAGGTAATTGTTGTTTTTTTATATATCTGTAACCAAAATACGTTGAAAGAATTATGATTAAAGACGAGATTCCGATTAAAACTTTTTTAAGCATAAGAGATTAAACCATTTATTCGTTCTTTTCAAAAATATTAAATATTATTTTATAACTAAAATTTATATGCCGGTAAACATAATTAAAAATTGATTAAACCAATAATATCAAAGCTAATCAAATAGTAAATTTGTGCTTTAAAAATGTATACTTTTGTCATCTATGTATAAAAAAACATATCTAACATTAATAAGTTTCTTTTTACCTCTTTTTACTTTTAGTCAAACACTTTTATTAAAAGATGCAGAATTAAACGATCCGGTTGCTAATGTTGCAATTTATAATCAGGATCGCACCAAATCAGCTCTTTCAAATTCAAAAGGAGAGGTTTCGTTGAATATTTTTTCGGATAGCGAAATGATTTATCTTCAACATCCATCATATAAAAAAATACAATTTACTAAATACGGTATAGATGGGTTTGTTATTTATTTAGAGAAAAAAATTATAGAAATAGAAGAGTATGTGATTTCTGCATATCGATGGGAACAAAATAAAAATGAGATTCCAAATAAAATAACAAGGCTTACCCGGGAGGAAATAATATTTGATAATCCTCAAACTACAGCCGATTTATTAGAAAATTCAAATGAAGTTTTTGTTCAGAAAAGCCAAATGGGTGGAGGTAGTCCAATGATTCGTGGATTTTCGACAAACAGTGTTTTATTAGTTATTGATGGTGTAAGAATGAATAATGCAATTTACCGTGAGGGGAATTTGCAAAATGTAATTTCATTAGATGCAAATATTATTGAAAGCAGTGAAGTGATTTTTGGCCCCGGATCGGTAACATACGGGAGCGATGCATTAGGTGGCGTAATGGACTTCCATACTTTAAGAGCAAAGCTTTCAACAGGCGAAGACACACATTTTACCGGGAATGTATTCACACGATATTCATCGGCAAACAACGAAAAAACAGGACATCTGGATTTTAATATTGGTGCAAAAAAGTGGGGTTTTTTAACAAGTGTAAGTTATAGCGATTACGATGATTTAAGAATGGGAAGCAAAAATAATTCAGAGTATCAACGTCCGGAATATGTTAAGCGAATTAATGGAATAGATTCAATTATTACGAATAATAATCCTGACGTTCAAATTGAGTCTGCTTACAGCCAAATCAATTTAATGCAGAAAATTCGTTTTCGTCCTGGCAAAGATTTGGATATGACTTATGCTTTTCATTATTCAAAACTTTCGGATGTTCCGCGTTACGATCGTTTAATTCAATATAATGGTGATGATTTAAAATATGGAGAATGGTATTACGGCCCTCAGCTTTGGATGATGCACGCATTAAATGTGAATTATTCAGAGCCGAATAAGTTTTTTGATAATTCGAAATTGACACTCGCTTATCAGGATTATGAAGAAAGCAGGCATGATAGAAAATACCGAAGCGAAGATTTAAGGGAGCGAACAGAAAATGTTCTTGCATATAGTTTGAATCTTGATTTTGATAAAAACCTGAAACGCGATAATCAATTATTTTATGGTGTTGAAGCGGTTTATAATTCAGTTAATTCAATAGCTCACAATAAAAATATTGTAAGCGGCGAAATATCTCCTGAATCAACCCGATATCCTGATGGAGTAAATAATTATACAACTTTAGCCGCATATTTAAGTTATAAAGAGAATTTTAGTGAAAAGTTTACAACAATTACCGGTTTACGTTTTAATTATGTGAGGCTTTACTCTACTTTAGAAGATACTACGTTTTTCAATTTCCCTTATGATGATATTTCTGTTAATAACAGCGCTTTAAACGGATCAATTGGGTTTGTATACAAGCCAATCAGAAGTTGGCAAATAAACCTGAATTTATCATCAGGATTTCATGCACCAAACATTGATGATATGGCAAAGATTTTTGATTCGGAACCTGGTAATGTTGTTGTGCCAAACGAAAATCTTAAACCCGAATATGCGTATAATGTGGATTTAGGAATTTCAAAAAAACTCGAAGATTTTGCTTCTATTAGTATTACCGGATTTTATACCTTTTTAAATAATGCTTTAGTACGCAGAGATTACACGTTTAATGGCCGGGATTCAATTATTTATGATGGAGAAATGAGTAAAGTTCTCGCTATTGTTAATGCCGATAAAGCCTATATTTATGGTTTAAATGCTGCATTAAATATTAATCTCCCGTTAAAATTAAATCTTAAATCAATAATTAATTACACTTATGGTGAAGACCAGGACGGATTGCAGCTACGACATGTTGCACCACTGTTCGGAAATACAAGAATAACTTATACTAATAAAGGAATAACAGCATCGGTTTTTGCCGGTTATAACGGGAAAATTGAATATAAAGATTTAGCTACAAGCGAGCAGGATAAACCTTATATGTATGCGACCGATAATAATGGGAATCCCTATTCTCCTGCGTGGTGGACTTTAAATTTTATGTCATCATATGATTTTAAAAATCTGGCAACAATTAACCTGGGTGTAAAAAACATTCTTGACAATCGTTACAGGCCGTATTCTTCTGGGATTGTGGCGCCGGGCAGGAATTTCATAATCGGACTACGCTTATATTTTTAGAAAAATCAAACTTATTGTAATTTTTTGGTTCGATGATTGTAAAGAAATATATTAAATTGGTATTTTTAGTTTTTATTAATTCAACCAATCTTTTCAAAGATGAAATATTTAATTGCCACTGTTTTCTTCCTTTTTTCTTTGAATTTGTCTCTGCATTCACAAGAAGAATCACAATCAAATATTATTGATCAGGATAAAAAAAAGTACGAAGAAAATGTATTTAACCAGGCTTTTGATGAATATGTGGACACTACTGATTCAAAAAGGAAACTGTATGATAGAATTCCCGAAAAACTTCCCGATTGGGTTTTTACCCCGATTGATTTAAGCACAACTACAAAAATTGTTGGAATTTCGGATCCAAATATGGAAAAGAAAGAAGCATACAAACAAGCTGTATTAAGAGCGAAAGCAATGTATGCATTAATGAATTTTAGTACAGTGAGTAATATTACCGATGATTATACTAATTTAAAAGAATCAGGGAAGTACTCATTATATACAACAAAGTTCCAGGATTTTTCCCTGTCAAAAGCAGAAATGGCTTATAATAACTCATCAATTATATTAACCGATACTTTTTATACAAAATACAACGAAGGAGTGGTTTTAATCGAGATTAATCATCAGTTAAATTCTAAAGAAAATAAAGATACACTGTTTGTTAAAGGAGAACATTTACAAATATTTATCGAGAAAAATTTCAGAAATGAAAAGATTGAATTTTTCAGTTTTTCGATTCAGGATAATTTAGAAAAAAATGATTCTAGTGATTTTTTAGCACAATATAATTATAGAGTAGTTAATCGTGGATATGATATTTATTCAATTTATGGTGATAAATCAATTGAATTTAAGGAACGAACTTATAATTATCGAACTGACTTAGAGTTTGCAAAAGATACCACAGATTCTGAATTAAATACTTTCAGGTTAAGCCGTGGATTGTGGAATGGGTATTTGACAGGAGTTTTAAGCAACATAACCGTGCTGTCAAAACAATTGGCAAGTCGTATAAAAAATACCAATGATTATTACACTTTAAAGAATGAAGGACTTATTCGTACAGTGGCAAGAAATAAAGTTTCTTTTGGCTTTAATGATTTTAAAATGTATGAAAATTATTTTTATATTGATCTGAACGGGCAGATTAAATATTAGCGATTTAAGAACAGTTTATTCTTTGGATTATTTTTATCATTTGTTCTCCAATTCCAATAGTATAACCTTTGGAAATAAAATATACTTCACCATTTTTAATCACAAAAAATACAGGATAATTATGCATCTCCTGATTTAATTCCGTTGATATTTGTTTTAAAAGATCAAAATTTTCATCAAGCAGATATATTGTTTTAGCAGGCAATTTATATTTTGATTCATCAACATCTGTTGAATTTACGAGTAAGTATATATTTGTTTCAATCTTATCGAAACTTGAAGCTATTTTTTCTATATCGACTAAAGTATGTTTAGTTGGTTCTTTTTCAGGATCAAGAAAACCAATAATATTTACTTGATCATTATGAATTGTTATTTCATTTCCCAATAAGTCTTTGAATTTTTCAGGAAGCTGAATTTTAGCAATTGATTTAAGAGATTCGGTATTCTTCCTGAGTTTTATTATAATTTCTTTATGAACTTCTGCTTCTATATTAAAATATTGCATAGTAGTAAGAACAGTACCACCTGGTTGCCTGTTTCCTGTTAAAAGAAGATAATTTCCAGCTTCTAATTCAAAAACTTCATTCATTTCACTAATTGGAGTATCCCATCCATAATCTAAAGTATGATATTTTCCGTCTTCGAATTTTGATAAAGCAAAATGAACCCTGTATTTTAAATCAGTATTGTTTTCTCTGCTATTTATTATATTTAATGTTCCGGTTTGTTTTGCCATAGCAGATTTAACTTCTTTGAAATTAACATCAGTCCATTTTTCTTTATAGTACTGTGGAGTTTTCGTTGCCGGTTCAAGTCGGGAAGGTATTCCAAAACTTCGGCATGCTGCTACAAAAAATAAATCACGTGAATATTCATCCGATTTTTTTAATTCATATACTCCTTTTGCAGTAATTGGCACTCTGTAAAAGTTTTCATCTTTATAAATGCTTATTTCTTTTGTAATCCAATCGGCTAAGTAACTTATATCCTTTTTTGTATTTGCAATAAAACCATTATCAAAAGCTTTTTGAAGAAATGCTTTATACGAAATCAGTTTTTCATTTTCTATTCTGGGATTTAGGACATAATTCACAAATAACTCTCTATTTGTTTCTGGTAAATTACCTGTAAAAATAAAGGAGTGTTTAATATGAGAAAGTAAAACTTTCGATTCTCCATCGCGTAAATCTTTAGGTGCAATTGCATTAAGTACAGGAATTGTAAACTCATTATTAATTTCGGCGGCTTTTTCTATAAAATCAACAATTTCAGGATAATTGCCATAGCTTTTTTCGATAAAATTCCAAACAACCGAAGGTTCAAACTTGTATTTTGCGGCAAGCTTCTCAGCATCTTTTTTACTCATGAAAGTACTAGCATAAGTTTCGCGGATTGCATCTTCTTCTTTTAATCTTCTTTTATTTTCTTCTTTTCCTTCAGCCGATACCGCTTTTGGCTCTTTTTCAATTGGCGGAATAATATCAAAAAAATCTGTATATTCTTTTCCTTTGTGTGCTTGTAATTTTAATATTACTGTATCGGTTTGGTCAACAGTAATTTTCTGATACGCGTAATTATTATCCTTGTATGCCCAAATTATCAAATCGCCAAGTCCGGTCATTAATGATGCGAAACCATTTTGATCTACTTGTTTTTTACCAATTGGATAAAACTCTGCATAATTATATAATTGAAATTCTACAGTAGCATCTTTTACAATTTCCTCGTTCTCGTCAATAACTTTAGCATAAATGGTTTTTACAGGAGCATAATTGCTTAGCATGTTAGCCTTAGTATATTTTTCTTCTTTTCGAATAATTTCTTCCGGCCCGGTATATTTACCAAAAACATTAGAATTAACCATCATTGCTCTTAACGCAGGAGCCGAGAACCATGCAATATCTAAATCCGGTTTCGGTTCGCAAGCACCCAAATAATGCCAGTTGCCATAAACCCAAACCTCAACCCATGCATGATTATCATCGCTATGTGCCCAACGCGGAGTATAACATTGGCGAGCAGGAATTCCTGCTGCACGCAACGCTGTTACTGTAAAAGTTGATTCTTCACCACATCTTCCGTAAGTTGATTTTATTGCTCCCAACGGAGAAATAGTTCGTATATCGGTTGGTTGATAAGTTATTTTTTCGTGACACCAGTGATTCACTTCCAGAATAGCTTCTTTTAACTCTAAACCATGCAACCTTTCGCTTAATTCTTTAAAAAACACCGTTCTTGAAGAATCAAGATTTTCATTATTAACACGATATGGTAAAACAAAATGCCTGAAAATATCTTCAGGAATTTGATTTCCCCAACTGAATGTTTCACGTGTTTTTAGGGCTAGCCTGACGTTTTTCAAATAAAAATCACCATCGTAATCGGCTAAATCGCTTAAAGGCATATAGGCATAAAGAAACATTAAAGCTTCTTTTTCTTCCAGACTCAAATTTTCTTCAAAAATATTAAATAGTTTTGCTTGTCTGTTTGAAGCGAATTGTTTTACTTTTTTAAAATCTGTTTTTACAGTTTGTAAATATTCTTTGTTGTTTATAAAATGAGGTTGTTGAGTGCATCCTGTAATTATTATAGTTATAAGAAGTATAGCTAGTGTTTTTTTCATAATGGATTTTTAAGAATAAGGATAAAAATACTTAAGATATTTTTAAATCAACATTTATTGAGTTCTTTTTTCGAAATATGAATTAACAACATTAAATTTGTTATATAATTATTGTTTTTGATGAAATTAAGAATATCCATATTAACCGGTTTGTTTTTGTTGTTATCGGGTTTGATATTTTCCCAAAACGACAGCGCATTAGTTTCTGTTCAATATAAATTAGTTAAGCCCGTATCGCGAACAATTCCAAATTATTCCGGGGATCTTCAAACACAAACTGCTCGTTTAAAATCAGAAAAACCAGTTAGGATTTTAGTTTTAGATCAGAATAATCAACCTGGTAAAAATTTAGCTGTAAAACTTCAGAAGATTTCTGTTCCTGAGAGCGATAAAAAATTTAAGATTATTGACACCCTTCCTTATACTGATACATTAGGAATTGCAGAAACCTATGTTATTTTGGGCTCCAAAGAAGGAATGTATGAAATTTCTGCACAGCTAGTTGAGTATCCAGAAACTAATTTTTTGATTTATAAAGTTTTTGCCCGGAAAACAAATTGGGTGTTTCTTCTTATTGTCGGTTTAATTGGAGGATTGGGATTGTTCCTTTTAGGAATGAATATGATGAGTGACGGTATGCAAAATGCAGCTGGTGATAAAATGCGAACAGTTTTGAGTCAGATTACGCATAATCGATTTATTGCAGTTGGAGTTGGAACATTTGTTACTATGGTTATACAGAGTAGTAGTGCCACGACAGTTATGCTGGTAAGTTTTGTACATTCAAAACTCATGAAGTTTCGACAAACGATAGGTGTAATTTTAGGTGCAGGAATTGGAACAACCATAACGGCACAGTTAATAGCATTTAAATTAACAGACTATTCTCTTTTATTAATTGGAATCGGATTTTTATTGAATTCGTTTACTAAATCGGTATATGTACGAAATATTGGTAAAACTATTTTAGGATTTGGGATCCTGTTTTTTGGAATGCATATTATGTCAGAGTCAATGTATCCATTGAGATCTTTCTCACCTTTTATAGATTCAATAGTAAAACTTGAAAATCCGATTTTAGGAATACTTGTAGGTGCTGCATTTACTGCTTTAATTCAAAGTAGTAGTGCATTTATTGGTATCATGATTGTATTGGCAACGCAGGGCTTGTTGAGTTTGGAAGCGTCTATTCCTTTGCTCTTTGGAGCAAATATAGGAACAGCAATTACGGCAATTTTAGCAAGTATAAAAACCGATCGTGAAGCAAAACAGGTTGCTTTAGCTCATACTTTGATAAAGGTAATAGGTGTTCTTATCTTTTTATTTTGGATTCCACGGTTTGCTGAATTAGTGAAAATTATTTCACCTAAAAGCATATTGCCTGATGGAGATTTTAATTCTTTAGCTGAAACGGTTCCCCGTCAGATTGCCAATGCACATACAGTTTTTAATATTGTTTTAACATGTTTAATTCTCCCTTTTACAAATGCTTTTGGAAAATTTATTGCAAAACTTCTTCCCGTAAAATTTGTTGAAAAACCAATTTTAAAACCGATTTATCTTGATTATGGAATGGTAAAGAATTCATCTTTAGCATTGAGCTTAGCAAAAAAAGAAACAATAAGGATGGGTAAGTTGGTTCAGAATATGACCGGAGATATTATTATTCCATATTTAGTTAAAAAAACAGAAATTATAAATGAGATAAAACAAAAAGAGAAGGAAGTTAATTTTCTGCGTGATCAGATTAATGATTATATATTGAAAATTACTCGCGGAAACCTTAATGAAGAACGTGTAAATGAATCGTTCCAGTTGCTGTATGCGATAAAAGAATTTGAACAAATTGCTGATATAGTATCTAAAAATATGATAAAAAAAGCGGCAAGATGGAGTAAAATGGATTTTGAATTTTCTGTTGATGGTAAAAATGAAATTATAAATTATCATACAAAAACCCAAAAACAGTTAAGTAGAGCATTGGAGGTATTAAAAAATGTAAATTTGGAGAAAGCAAAAGCAATGAAAGAAAAATACCGACGATATCGAAATATGGAAATAGAATTAGAGAGGCAACATTTCAAAAGATTGCAGGATGAAATAATAGAAACAATCTCGAGTAGTAAAACACACGTTGAACTAATGACATATCTGAGAGCTATCAATGGTCATGCAACAAATATTGCCAGAGTATTGTTAAAATGGCCGGTGAAAAACTAAATAAAATGAGATAAGGAATTAAGACAATATTAATTTAATAGATTTGTTTCTGAATATTAAAATATTTTTCATGCAATCAATCAGAGAATTATACAAAATAGGTTTTGGGCCGTCGAGCAGTCATACCATTGGACCGGTAAGGGCTGCAAAGATTTTTATGAATAAAAATCCGGAAATTAAAAATTTCAGGCTTACATTATATGGAAGCCTGGCAGCTACAGGGAAGGGACATAATACAGATATAGCAATTGAAAAAACATTTGCACCTAAAATTGTAGAAATTGTTTGGAATGCCAAAGAAGAATTGCCTTTACATCCAAACGGTATGTTATTCGAAGCTATAAGTAATGAGAATAAGGTTGTAGATGATTGGACCGTTTATAGTATTGGAGGAGGTGATTTAAAAGATTCCGAAGGAATTATAAATGATAAAATTGTATATGAGCATAAAACTTTAGCAGATATTTTAGATTGGTGTAATAAGGAAGGAAAAACATTCTGGGAGTATGTTGAAGATTGTGAAGGTCCCGAAATATGGAACTTCTTAACGGAAGTTTGGGTAATCATGAAAGAAACTATAGCAAATGGTTTAGATAATGAAGGAGTATTACCTGGTGAAATAAAATTAGCCAGAAAGGCCAGCAATTATTATATGAAAGCGAAAAATTCAAAAGGAACCATTCAAAATCAGGGTTTGTTATTTTCGTTTGCCCTAGCCGTTACTGAAGAGAATGCTGCTGGTGGAAAAATTGTTACTGCTCCAACATGCGGTTCCTCCGGTGTATTACCTGCTATTTTATTTTATCTTAAAAGAGAAGAACATATAACTGATGCAAAAATACTAAGAGCTTTAGCTACTGCCGGTTTAATAGGAAATATAGTTAAACGTAATGCATCAATTTCCGGAGCAGAAGTTGGATGCCAGGGTGAAATAGGCACGGCTTGTGCCATGGCAGCGGGAATTGCTGCTCAAATAATGGGAGGTACTTTACGCCAGATAGAATATGCTGCTGAAATGGGCTTTGAACATAATCTGGGTTTAACATGCGATCCGGTTGGAGGGTATGTACAGATTCCATGTATAGAGCGAAATGCAATAGCGGCAGGAAAAGCAATGGAATGTGCTGTTTATGCGTTGTTTTCTGATGGCGGACATAAAATTTCTTTTGATAAGGCAGTCGAAACTATGGTTGAAACTGGACGTGATATTCAAAGTGCTTATCGTGAAACAGGTATTGGTGGATTAGCTAAAAACTGGAAATCATTTCATGATTAATTTTGAACCTTTTTGTTCTGATCTTGTTTGATTTAACTATACCAATTTAAAAAGATTGCATAAATTTATCTTGAGGTCCTATAATTTTTAACGTATGATAAACGAAACCGTATTATTCGCATTTGGACTAACTTTATTTGCAGGTTTATCTACAGGAATAGGAAGTGCTCTGGCTTTTTTTACAAAAACAACAAACACTAAGTTCTTGTCGTTTGCCCTGGGCTTTTCGGCGGGGGTAATGATTTATGTATCAATGATTGAAATCTTTTTTAAAGCTAAAGATTCTTTGGTAGCGGAACTGGGCGAAAAAATGGGTTCATGGATAACTGTTGCTTCTTTTTTTGGAGGCATATTTTTTATAGCAATTATCGATAAGTTAATTCCTTCAATAGAAAACCCACATGAAATTCGCATGGTTGAAGAAATGGATGAGGAAGCCAAAAAAGAACACAAGCGTAAGAAACTTATGAAAATGGGTGTGTTTACTGCTTTAGCAATTGCTATTCATAATTTTCCTGAAGGTTTGGCAACTTTTACTGCCGCTCTTACTGATCCTAGTTTAGGTATTGCAATTGCGGTGGCAATTGCTATCCATAATATCCCTGAAGGAATTGCTGTTTCGGTTCCAATTTATTTCGCAACGGGTAGTAAAAAGAAAGCATTCTGGCATTCGTTTTTGTCAGGTCTGGCAGAACCTGTAGGTGCTTTAATCGGGTATTTATTATTAATGCCATTTCTGTCTGATACTCTTTTTGGGATTTTGTTTGCAGGAGTGGCCGGTATTATGGTATTTATTTCTATTGATGAGCTTTTACCTGTTGCACGAGAATATGGTGAGCATCATTTGTCTATTTACGGTTTAGTATTAGGAATGATGGTTATGGCAGTTAGTTTGTTGATGTTTATTTAGTAAAAAAAGCATCAAGATACGAGACATGAGCCTGCCTAACGGCAGTCAGGTATCAAAGATATACTTAACCAAGTATTTTTTTTGATCTCGATACTTGATACTTGTATCTCAAAGCTAATATCTAAAAAGGTTTAAAACCGATAATTTCTCTTACTTCTTTAATTGTTTTAGATGCACTTTCTCTTGCTTTTTCCGCACCCATATTTGCTACTTTCCTTAAATAATCATTATTAGCAGAAATTTCCAGTATCTTTTCCCGAATAGGAGATGTGAAATTTATGATATCTTCGGCCAGTTGCTTTTTTAAATCACCATACCTGATTTCGCAATTAGCATATTTCCCTTTAAAAAAATCAATCGTACTTTTTTCTGAAACAACGTCCATTAATGTAAATAAGTTTTGTATAGGTTCTGGCATTTCTGAATTCATTTTAGTAGGGCCACTATCAGTAACAGCACGCATAACTTTTTTTCTAATATCTTTTGGGTCATCAACCAAATAAATTCCATTTCCTTCTGATTTCCCCATTTTCCCCGTCCCGTCTAAACCTGGAATTTTTATTAATGCCTGACCAAAATTATATGGCTGAGGTTCAATAAAATACTCAACTTTATATAGGTTATTGAAACGACGTGCAAATTTACGGGCCATTTCCAGATTTTGTTCCTGATCTTTCCCCACAGGAACTTTATTGGCTTGATGAATTATAATGTCAGCGGTTTGAAGTACAGGATAAGTCAGAAGACCTGCATTCACATTTTCAGGGTGCTTTCGTATTTTATCTTTAAACGAGGTAGTTCTTTCAAGTTCGCCAATATAAGCATTCATATTTAGAAGAAGATATAATTCAGCTATCTCGGGAACATCACTTTGTATATATAGAGTTGAAACTTCAGGGTCTAATCCACAAGCCAGGTATTCTGCTAATACTTGCTTAACACTACCATGTAAATCTCCAGGAGTTGGATGAGTTGTTAATGAGTGATAATCGGCAATAAAAAAGTAGCAGTTATTTTCGTGCTGCATTTTAACAAAGTTTTTCATTGCACCAAAATAATTTCCTAAATGCAGATTTCCTGTTGGTCTAATTCCACTAACAACCGTTTCCATAAAAATTTTATTTAATTTATTGATTGAATATAGTACTTTTGTAAAAGTAAAAAATGTTTGTTAATAAAATAAAGTTAATATGGCTTTAGTTAGATTTTTATTGATATTATTCCTGATTTATTTTATCGTTAGAATTTTTACCCGATATATATTTCGATCTTATTTTAAAAAGATGCAACGAAATTTTAAAGATCAACAAACCCAATACAACAATAAGAAAGAAGGTGATATTACCATAAATACAAAATCCGGTAAGGGTAAAAAGATAGACAAAAACGAAGGTGACTATGTTGACTACGAAGAAATAAAAGAATAATTGTTTTAAGATTGGTAAATTAGTTTAGTAACGTGAGTTCGATTTAAAAATACTTGATTTTGAGATATTTGATTGCAAATGGAAGAAGTCTTAGTGAATATTTTGTGTTTTTGTGGCGAGAAATTATTGCCACTAAATCACTAAAACTCTAAATAACACAAAAAAATCATAAGTACACTGCTGGTAATCAAGCGTCTGAAGCATTGTGATTATCTCGAACTCAGGTTAGTAGTAAATAGGTTAACCGGTTAATTGACAAAGCAAACTCAAAACTTTGAACCTGACTGCCGTTAGGCGGGCTCAAAACTAATTAACTATTTTACCATCCTCCTCCGCTAATTATAAATCCGGTAGAATAAGTTACATTTTTTAATTGAAACGGCATTGCAATGTAGGGCTCAAGAATGGCATACCCGAATAAGTTTATTCGTATTGAAGCACCTAAACTATAAATTGGTGTATAATAATTTGAATTAGGATTCCAATAGAATTTGATATCACTTGATTCAAGCCAGGGAAATTTATCATCTGTCCATGAAACACCGGCATCAAAGAATAAAATAATATCTGAAAATAAATAACCGGATTTAATTAACGATAATCTTTTAATCCCGGTAAACGGGAATCTTATTTCAGAATTAAAAACAATAATTTTACTACCCGATGTATTATTAATGTCTAAATAGCCAGGAGAGTGAGTTTCACCCGCTTTGTAAAAAGCATTAAAATTATAACCTCTGATTAAATATTCATTTCCCAGGTATAATGGATATAAGCTATTGGCATTTTTTCCATAACGGCCATAATGTAGCACCCTGAATGCTAAACTAATCGGCTTAAAAAAGAAATATTTACGTACATCAAATGATAAAGTTGTAATGTTGTATTTATCAAACATTTGACCAATTTGAAATCTATATCTATAGCCCATCATTGGAGAAGTAATACCAAAGTTTGAATTATCACCTACGATAGCAATATAAGCACTTCCAATATTATATGGGCTGGGAACATCGTCAACTTTTGTTTTGGTTTGGTAATAACCATTATAATATGTAATGCTATCAATCCTGTAACTGTATCTGGCGTACGACAAGCCACCTTCAAAGCGTAATTTTGAGGAAAGTGGATATTGAGAGAACAAGGATAGATTTTCTTCGAATATCCTTACTAAGTCATAATTTTCAACTATTCTATATAAACTATCTTGGACTAATTCTTCAATACGTCTTCTATAATACATACCTATATATGGAAAATGTGAAAAAGAGCTACCCCATGTAATACGTTTTTTGGAATTTATATATGCTAATTGTCCTCCGAAATCATAAACTTCGCCATTTATATTTATCATAGTGTAAATCTGGTGATGTTTTAGCATATCGCTAAAAAGCATACTTACACCACCTGAAACAAATGTGCCATAAGAGCTTTGAGCAACACCAAAACCACTAGACCCTACATATTCTAATTCAAATTTAGGATCATACTCTTGCACCTTAAAGGAATCCTCAGGAAAAGATTTAACAGAGTTTAAGTTATGGTCAACAATATTTAAAATTCTGGTTTTACCCGGAGCCAAAGATTCAGCATCCAGATTTACTTCGTAAGGATTTACCGGAATTTGTAAAAATTCTTCCGGTTTAGCTTTATAAATCTCGTAATTACCATCCCTGAAAATTGTATATGCAACCTCACCGGTTTTGCTTGCAACACTGTATGCTGGCGCAAGATCCGTAATGCCACTTATTCCTGTTGCAAATTTTGTAAGTTTAAATACCTCGCCACTATGTAAATGATATCTGTATAAATTTCTGAAACCATCAGCATTAGATAAAAAATAGAGAGATGAGTCGTGGGAAGAATATTGAGGACTAAAAATATTAGCATCGGGAAACAAATTATAAACAATTATCTGTTTTGTTTCTCTTTTTATAACACAAAGTCTATATGAACCATATAGCTGTTTGTCTATATTAGAATCCTGCCCACGATCTGAAATAAAAACAATTTCACTACCATCTGTTGACCATGATGGTTGTAAATCTGAATAAAGATCATTTGTAAGTTGTTCAACATTTCCGTTTTCAAGATCATATAGATACAAATCGCTTTTACCTTGTACAAGTCCGTTAAACAATATTGTTTTTCCATCAGGCGACCACTCCGGATTTATTAGAGCATCCACACCTTTAATTTTAATTTCACGGGTTGATTTTACTTTGTTTTTATGTAATGTAGCAATTAAAAATTTATTTGTTCCTTTAGTAAATATGGTCATTATATATTGTTTTCCATCGGGCGACCAGGAGCCTGCATCTTCGATATAGTTAAAATCATCAATATGCGTTTTTCGTAATGAGGAAGTAAGTTTAGAGATTATCCTATTTGTTTCTGTTTCTGCAAGTAATAAATCAACGTTTATTACATTTTTATTCGAAAGAAAGGTAATATATTTCCCATCAGGGCTTAATACCGGTGAAAGATTTATTTCACCTCCACTTTCGGTATTGAACATTATTTCACCAACCGGAGATATCGTATCAACAAGAAATTCTTTGTAATGATTTTTTATAGAATTCTCCCAGAGGATGGATAAACTATCAGAATCGACTTTTAACAGTGTTTTAAAAGCGGATTCCATTCCATTTCGTAAGGAAAGATAAAATAGGGGTTGCATAATGTTATCACCCCAAACACCTGTTACATAAGCCCAAAAAGCATGTCCATACCTGTAAGGAAAATATTCTCCGGGTTTTTGGGTCAAGTCTTTAATCGAAGGTATATCATCATTAATAACAGCATCTCGCATCCACATGGATGTCCTGTTGTCTGACGAACCAATGGATAAAAACTCAGCCATTCCTTCAATCATCCATAAAGGAGTATACATTAATGATTGAAACGATAAACTATCATTTTCTCTAACGAGGTTATATTGGAACACATGAACCATTTCGTGTCCTAAAACGTGATCTGTTTCTTTATTTGAAACCATTATAGGAATAACAACCCTGCTTCTTAATCCTTCTGTTACACCTCCTGTTCCAACTCCAATAATTCCGGAAATAATAGTTGTTTGTTTAAAGTCGGTAGTGTTGTTATATAAAATTATAGGACTGTTTTCTAAAGAATCGGCAAATATGTCAAAATGCCTTAAATACCATCTTTCAGATAATTGGCCAAGGTTTAATAAAGCTGTATCGTTTTTTAGATAGTTATGTATTTCGAAGTGAGGAGTATTAAAAACCTCAAAGTCAAAGCGTTCGTACATTACCTTGTTTTGACCAAATTGCGAAAAGCTATTAGTCGAAAATAAGAAAAATAGTAAAGTAATATTTATAATTCTTCTCATAAAGGTAAATGTAAAAAAGAGGCCTCAAATATTATGCAAAATAGTTAGGTTTTTTTCATATAAATCAGATCTTAAAAAGTGTTTCATCAGAGTTTTCGTAAGCTTCATCAATTAATATATTTGATTTTTTAGATGCTTCAACTGCAAGCTGGTCACATCGTTCATTTTCGGGGATATTAGCGTGTCCTTTTATCCAATGGAATTTTACCTGATGTTTTCGATAAATTTTTAAAAATCTGATCCATAGGTCCGGGTTTTTCTTTTTCTTAAATTGCTTTTTCTCCCAATCAAATACCCAGCCTTTTTCAACGGCATCGGCAACATATTTCGAATCAGTATAAATTTCTGCAGTACTGTTTTCAACTTTTAAGGTTTCTAGGGCAACTATAACAGCTAATAATTCCATTCTGTTATTTGTGGTTTTTCTAAATCCTTCTGAAAGTTCTTTTCTGTGCTGTCCTGATTTCATTACAATTCCGTATCCTCCCGGTCCGGGATTTCCACGGGCAGCACCATCGGTATATATTATTATTTTTGACATAAGTTTTATTTAAGGTATAAATATAAAAAAAGGGATGCAATAAAATGCACCCCTTTACTTATATAAATTTAAACGGTTTATTTAATAATAGTCATTTCTTCGATTAAATTGGTTGCTCCGGCAAATTTGTCAATAATAAATAGAGTATATCTTATATCTACACTAATTGTTCGTTGTAATTCCGGTTCGAAAACAATATCACCACTCATAGCTTCCCAATTGCCATCAAATGCAGTTCCTATTATTTCTCCTTTACCGTTTATTACCGGGCTTCCTGAATTTCCTCCTGTAATATCATTTGTAGATAGGAATGCAACAGGCATTTCACCATTTTCTAATGCATACTGACCATAATCTTTATTATTATAAAGTTCTTTTAATTTATCAGAAACTACAAATTCCCAGTTATCCGGATCTTCCTTTTCCATTACTCCTTTAAGAGTAGTTATATAATTGTAATGTACAGCATCCATTGGATCGTAATCTAAAATGGAACCATAGCTTAAGCGCATAGTGAAGTTTGCATCAGGATACATAGCTTTACCTTTGTTCATTTCCATAATACCGCCAACGTACAACCTGTGTCCTTTATCGAAATCAGCATAAAATGGTTCTAATTCATTGTGTAATCCTCTGTATTTATTATATATTGATTTTGAAGCAATATATGCTGGATCTTTTGCCAATGCTTTAGCTGAAGGTTTTTCTAAAAACGCCCATAATTTAGTTGAATCTGTAAAAACAGATTTATTGTACATATTATCAACGAATTTTGAATAATCGTTTTTGTATTTTGTTTCAATAGTATTAAAAATTTCCGGTTGATATTTCTTATCCACATTTTCAGCAAAGATTTGAAACATGATTTTAGCCACTTTTTGATCTGTAGGTGCATTGTAGTTTTTGTAAAATTTTCTGGCTTTTTCTTTAGATTTACTAACTAAAGAATCAATTTCTTCCTTATTTCCTGAATTTAATACTTCTTCAAGATTTTTTGCTCCTGAAGCAAAATACACAAGTTCTGTACCTCTTAACAGAGTTTCGGAGATATATTGATTGGCATGAATAAATTCTCCCCGAGACTTAACAGAATTATCTATTAATGATAATGCATTTCCATATTTTTCTTTAAGTTCTGGTGCTGAATTAAGCCAATCAGTAAATGTTTTCTCATTAACTTTTTTCTTATCAACTATTTTTAAACGTTTTAAAGCTTTATTCATTCCTATTGAATACTTCCAATAATTTGTTGATCTTGAATATTTTGACGCATATTTAATACGAATAGCATCATCAGCAAGCATATCTTCTAAAAGAATTTCCTGACGTATGCCACGAATATAAATTCTGTTTGCATTGGTTATGTTAATTGCCTCTTCAACTTCCGTTGATATCATATATCTGTCAGTTCCTCCGGGATAACCTAATATCATTGCAAAATCATTTTTTTCAACTCCTTTTAACGAAACAGGTAAATGATGTTTTGGTTTGTAAGGAACATTATCCGGAGAATAATCAGCCGGTTTATTATCTTTATCGGCATAAATTCTAAATAATGAAAAGTCACCTGTATGACGAGGCCACATCCAGTTGTCAGTATCGGCACCAAATTTCCCAATTGATGATGGAGGGGCTCCAACCATTCTTACATCAGTAAATTTTTCATAA
>JAUWQL010000150.1 GCA_030611105.1 Bacteroidales bacterium | reverse complement strand
CTGATGTAAAGAATCAATAATATCTTCTCTTAGTTGATCTAATACAGAATTGGCTTGAACGGTTTTGCTTTTATTTACTATTTCATTCAGAAAAGCAATGCCGAGCATGCTCATAAAAGCTCCGGGAACTCCATGCCCGGTACAATCAGACACTGCAATTATTATTTTATCATCTTTTTCAGAAACCCAATAAAAATCACCACTGACAATGTTTTTAGGTTTCATATAAATAAAATATTCTGCTAACACTTTTTTCAGAAATTTTTCCTGAGGAAATAATGCCGATTGTATTCTTCTCGCATATTCAATGCTGTCTGTAATTATTGTATTCTGACGTGCAATCTGGTCGTGTTGTTTGGTAAGAATAATATTTGTTTTTTTCTTACGCTGATAGCTTTTAAAAATAACATAAGCCAGAACAATCATAAATAAAAATCCGCTTACAAAAACCCATGTAAAAATCTTCTGTTTTTGAAGTCTTGCCTTTTGTTCTGCCTCTTTTTGCTTTTGCTCAAATTCAATCCGTCGTTGTTCTTTATCAAACTCATATTGTAATTCCAGCTCGTTAATTTTCTGACTGTTAAGACTATCCTTCAGGTTTGTAAATCGCCTATAGTAATAAAAAGCTTTATACGAATTGTTTCTACTTTTATATAATTCTGATAATGCCAAATAAGTTTCTTTAATATCTTCTTTCAGGTTTTGGTTTTGGGCAAAATCAAGGCTTTTATTTAAATATTCTCTGGCTTTTATAGTTTCCCCTTCGATTAAATAAATTTTCCCTAAATATCTTAAAATTGACGATATTTCAGTATTGTCATTTAATGAATCTTTTAGTTCTTTTGCCCGGATTAAAAATCTTTCCGATTTTTTATAATTATCTGCATCGAAATATATCTTACCAAGTGTACTTAATGAATTTGCAACACCAAGTTTATTATCTGTTGATTTATTTCTTTCCAACACTCTTTCACTGTACTCAACAGCATAATCCAAATCACCCATTTCATAATAAATACTGCCCAATTCTTTATAACATAGGGTAACACCTATACTAATTTCTTGTTCTTCTTCTATTTTCTGATAAATATTTAAGGATTGATTTACATAGTTGATGCTTTTTTGATAATTATTCATCATTTTAAACAATCGTGCAATATTCAAGGCCGACCATGCTATTCCTTCGTTATTTTGAAGCCCTTCGTAGATGGACAAAGCCTCAAGATGTTGATTTATAGCCAATTCATAATTCCCATATAGTCTATAAACACTTCCCAGGTTAGTTAATGTCCGGGCTATTTCCTGATCGTTCTGTAAATCCCTGTTTATAGTCATTGCCTCTTCATAAAAGTTTAAAGCTTTCCCAAATTCGCCCATTAACTGATATGTATTACCAATGCGGTTTAGCGACAATGCCTCACTTTCGCTATTCTTGTATAACCTGCTTAATCCCAGTGAATTATCAAAGTGAATCAAGGCATTTTCGAAATCATTTTGAATGTAGCATGCGAAGCCTGTTGAAAATTCTGCCAAACACTGCAATTCGTAATTTTCAATTTCTTTACTGATTTTTATTGCAGACAGTCCATAAACAACCGATTTTTCGGGATTTCGGTTTATATTCGATTCTGAAAGATCAATTAATTCATTTATTTTTTGAATGGCTTCGGTTTCAGAAGAAAAAGTTATTAAAGTATCTTTCTGATTACCAAATGCACCAAAACTACATGTAAGTATAACCAGAAAAACATGAAAAAGTCTTCTTTTCATTTTAAGTAGATTAAATTCAGTATAAAAGTATAATACTTTTGCTTACATATCAATCCACGAAGGAAAATTTCTTGATTTTGGTTTTCGCCCATAGAATAAATCATCCATATATAATGCAAATCGTCTGAAAATATATGAATTATTAATACCCCAACGAATAAAATTATGCATATAATTATTTGGATGAGCATACGGACATACTGCCATACAACGTCCACAATCGGTTCCTGATGTGCACCAGTATGTAAAACAAGCTTCAGAATTTATTTTCCAGCGAAGCACTCCTGTAATTTCTTCTCTATTATTAAAAGATATTGAGCTCGACGGACATACATCGGCACACTTTTTACAAATTCCGCAAAAATCTATTACCGACGAAAAATCTTTTCTTTTATCAATCACTAAGGGGATGTCAGTTGTAATGACTGCAATTCGAACCCGTGGCCCTAACTTTGGAGTCATTAACAAGCCCATTCTTCCTATTTCGCCCAATCCGGCATCACGAGCAACCAGCGGACATATAAGTTCGTAGTTTCCATCGATATGCGCACGTGCAGAATAACCTAAATTACGAATAAAATATGCCAGTTGTAATGCAATAGTACCTGAACTTAAATATTGTTGCGTAGATTCCATTACTACCGATCCTTTTGGTGCCGTTTGCATCATTTCATTATCCATTTCTATGGTAATGGCAATTGCATATTTTTGCTTATTTGATATCTCCTCGCCATACAAATCACCACGTCCTTTATGCGAGTATAAATGGTAATCTTTTAACTCTGTAATTCCAACAGAATAAACCCCAAGCTTTTTTGACCAGGTTTTTAAATAATTGCTAATTTTCGAAGCCTCAACATTTATTTCCTGTTCGGCAACGGGCCCGTTAACAATCGGCTTTAAAGCTTCAATAACTTCTAAGTTTGCATGTGCCGAAGCAAAAGAGAAAGGATGATACATCGAAGAATCCGGGGATAATAATCCCGGTTTTTCCCTGAATTTATCATCTAAATATTTTTTATCGGCATTATTTGAATAATACAAATCAAATTGTTTTGTTCCCGGTTTAAGCTCATTACGCGAAAACATTACATTTCTTTCGTCATGCTTTTCTTTTGGAACTTGAAATCCCCCCTTAATTTTTGGTCTTATTGGAATAAATAATAAAATAATTGACAAATAAACTATTGCCAAAAGACTTACAGAAATAATGTCTTTATAGGGAAAATCATATAAATACAAAAACAAAAATGGTGCAAAAAATACTGTTGAAAAAATGAAAGCTATTCCGGACGCACGATATTCCTTTTCAGAAAAAGAAACGATTTTTACATAAAACATCACTAAAAATAATATCAGTCCTGTTCCCAGTAACAAAATATTAATTATAGATTGTTGAACTAATAACTTTTCCAAAGTTTCAAACTTTGGAAAAGATGCAATTATACTTTGTTGTAAAGCAAGTATCTTGAGCATGATAAAAATTTTGATTGAAACAAATATATGATTCTAAAATAAAGAAAGGGTTTAATCCGAATTTATTTCTTTCCTCTCCTTATGATAAACATCCATAGCCACAAGCATGGCAATAAATCCCCAAACAGGAACTGATGCTTTATCGGTATCGAGAAAATTATTTAAAATCCCGTGTATAAAATAGGTAGATAAACCTAAAATAATATAAAGTGAAAATTCTTTTATCTCTTTAGATCTAGCGTTGTGATAAACCCTATATCCTGTTTTAAAAGCCATAAAAACAACAAGCATAAACGATAGCATTCCTATAATCCCGGATTCAGATAAAGGTCCTAAATACTCACTATGAGCATTCCCCAAATCACCAAAATTTGTACTAATAATTGTTCTGTCGTAAGAAAACTGAAAAGGTGCATACTGAAACTTATATGTTCCCGGTCCCCAGCCCCAAAATGGTTTTTCTTTGAACATTCCAATGGCACATTTCCAGCGATTAATTCGTTCCATATTTGATGCATCGGAGGTTATATTAGCCATTGACTCTATATGCTCTGAAAATTTGCCTGAAGATTCTGATTCGTTTCTTTCTAAACCCTCAAGTACTTTATTTTGCAAAACAAAAAACAAAAGCACAACTCCTAAGCCTGCAATGAGAACATATCTAATCTTAATCTTAAGTTTAATAATAATTAACAATCCTATTCCGGCAAACAGGCTTAACCATGCAGCGCGAGTATAAGAAAGAACTATTGCTATAACAAAAATGACAAAAACAATAATTGTGCTTGTTCTTAAAAACAGGTTATTGCTCTTCCTGATTAGGAAATAAAACAAAGGAAAAATAAACATTACAAGCATCGCTCCATAGGATGTGTGGTCGCTAAAAAATGGCCAAACGACCCAGTTTGATGCGTGTTGGTTATCGAGACCATAACCGGATAACCGGATGTTGGTATAGATAATAACAATTATAAGAGATGCTATATAAAGCCAGTTAAATTTTTCAATATTTTTATATTCTTTAAAAATCTGTGTGCCCAAAAAGTACATGGCTACAACAAACCACAATCTTGATAATAAAAACTTAAAAGATACTCCTGGCATTGTGCTGGTAAAGCTTGTGAGAAAAATCCAGAAAAGATTTATATAAATCGCTATTGAAACCGGGTGTAATAATACCTTTTTATCGAACTTGCCATCCAGCAACAATTTGAATATAAACAAAACAAAAATGCCTAAAAGTAAAGGTTCTGTTGGTAGTGATAAATTAAATGGAATACCCGGGAGTAAATCATCTAACTGAATAGAAAGTGGTGTAAAAAAGACAACAGCTAAAAGAATTTTATCTAAGGAAATAAAACCGGCAAATAAAAAAAGTAAAATTACAGGTAAGAATGCAATATAATAGAAATCACAAGCTATAAAAACAATGTTGATAGCAATGAATATAAGGGAAGTAGAATAAAAAAGGATTTTATTCTTTGACAAGGCTTTATTGTTTAAATTTCAAAAGATCTTTATATCTCTCAATAAAAAGCATCATTAATACAGCAAAAACAAATGCTGAAATAGTGGAAACAGCACAAATTAACCAGCGAACCGGATATGCCTTTTTTTCGGCAGGATATGCTTTTGCCACCAAAAACTTTCGGGGTAAATCCTGGTTTGCATTTACTCGTGCCTCAACCAATTTTGATTTTAAATCACTTAAGCGTTTATTTTCGTTCACAAGCTGTTCGCTTAACGAAATATATTTAGGCTCGCCTCTTTTGTTTCCTAAAGCTTTTAACGATATTTCTATTTGCTCTATTTCAGATATTAACAGATTATACTCTCCTTCAACCACTTTTAAAATTCCAACCGCAACATCGTTCTGCATTTTATTTAAAGTTTCGTCAAGCAAAGAAGCTATTTCGTTCGCAATATCAGCAGCCATCAGCGGATCGGTGTCCATAACCTCAATTTGAATTGCCTGGTATTCTGTTTTTTTAAACCTGATATTATCAGAAAATTCTTCGTGTAACTTCGTCATTGGAAATTCTCCTTCGGAATCAATATCGTAGTGATTTAAGAGATCAAATTTATCGATAATTGCAAATCGTATATCTTCCGAATATAGTGTTTGAATCAACTGTTCTGTTGCTTCCTCATCACCAAAGTTCATAATATGATCGTCGGGGTCAATTAACTCTGCAGTTGTCAGCGCATGCGAAACTGACACTTGTGTTTTCGGATAAAGTATTACTGACGATTTGAACTTTGGAGCTATTGCCATTGAAACAATTACGGAGGCAATGGCGGCAATTAAGGTAACTATAATTATTGGCCATTTGTGCTTAAACATAAATCGAATAATATCCATAGAATTGTAGTTAAATTCAGTTTGATCTTGCATGATGAAACTTTTTTTATTGATCTTTTCTTCTGTGTTTTTTTGTGGATTTTAGTGTTTTGGCGATTTAGTGGCTAATAAAAAAATGCCACAAAAACACAAAAACACCAAATCCCACTAAACCCGCCATAACAAAATTTATATTTTTGTAACTTAACATATTTATAAATAATTCAGGTTATATAATTCTAATTAAAAAATAGTTTTTCTTTCCTTTTTGAACCAGTATATATTTATCATTCAATAAACGATCAGAACCAACAGATATTTCTTCTGATTGGATTTTTTCTTTATTAATACTCACTCCTCCACCTTTAATGGTTCTTCTTAAATCTCCTTTGGAAGGAAAAATTTGAGTTTTTTCAGCCAAAAGATCTAAAACATTAATTCCTGATTCAATTTTTGATTTTTCAACATCGAACATTGGTACTCCTTCAAAAACAGATAAAAATGTTTTTTCATCGATGTTTTTTAACTCTTCGGTTGTTGCTTTTCCAAATAAGATTTTTGATGCAGCTACAGCTGTATTATAATCATTTTCAGAATGAACCATTACAGTCATTTCTTTTGCCAGGCCTTGTTGTAAAGTTCTCAAATGTGGTTCTTCACGATGTTTTTCAATTAAAGACTTAATTTCTTCTTCCGATAACATGGTAAAAATCTTTATATACTTTTCAGCATCCTCATCAGAAACATTCACCCAAAACTGGTAAAATTTATAAGGAGTAGTAAGTTCCGGATCTAACCAAACATTTCCTTCCTCGGTTTTTCCAAACTTATTACCATCGGCTTTGGTAATTAACGGGCATGTTAAAGCAAATGCTTCTCCTCCCGTTTTACGACGAATTAATTCTGTTCCGGTTGTAATATTTCCCCACTGATCGGATCCTCCCATCTGTAATTTGCAATTCTTGGTTTTATACAAATGATAAAAATCTGTTCCCTGAACCAGTTGATATGAAAACTCAGTGAAAGACATTCCTGTTTTAGATTCTTCTCCGATTCGTTTTTTAACCGAATCCTTAGCCATCATGTAATTAATGGTAATGTGTTTGCCTATATCACGAATAAACTCAAGAAATGAATATTCTTTCATCCACTCGTAATTATTTACCATTTCGGCTCCGTTTTCCAGGCTAGAATCAAAATCAAGAAGTTTTTCTAACTGCTTTTTCAGGCAATCCTGGTTATATCGTAATGTTTTTTCGTCAAGTAAATTTCTTTCTTGCGATTTTCCGGAAGGATCGCCAATCATTCCTGTAGCTCCACCAACCAAAACAAATGGTTTATGACCTGCAGCCTGAAAATGTTTTAACATCATAACACTAACCAGGTGCCCAATGTGTAATGAGTTTGCTGTAGGATCAATACCTACATAAGCAGCTGTCATTTCTTTTTGCAGTTGTTCTTCGGTTCCCGGCATGATATCATGTAACATGCCTCTCCATTTTAATTCCTCAACGAAGTTCATTCTCTAATTGTCTGTTTTGAATAATTTATAAATATATTCTTATTAATGTTTTAAGTCCTGTATTTAAACTAAAATAATTACATATTAGGTGCTTAGCGCCTGCCTGCGACAGGCAGGGATTTATTAACCAACTGATAATAATGATCGATGGTTTTTAAGTGTTTTATTAAATTAATCGCTTAGCACCTTTCTATTCTAAATCATATTCTTTATACATTAACACCTTGAATCACTTGCTCTTCTTCAAATTTTTCTCTGATTTTATCAAAATTTAAATAAGGAAAAATCATCGGAGCAAAATTAGATAATGGTTTATATAATAAAGAGTTATCTTTTGTTTCATCGGGAATAAAATTGTATTTATTATCGACCTTATTAATTAAGACCAAAATAATACTTACAATAAATGCTATTTTTAATACCGAAAACAATACGCCAAGCAAACGATTGACAATTCCAAGAGCTATTGCATCAATAAGTTTATTAAGCATTTTAGCAAATAAATGCACGCCAATAACAATAACAACAAAAGTTACAGCAAACGATATAATTGGCAAATACTGACCTGAAACATCAAAGTTTTTTATAATTACGTTTGAAGTAATATCAGAAAACATAACAGCACCTAAAATACCTAAAAGCAAGGCTGATAATGTAGCTAGCTGAACAATAAATCCTTTGGTATATCCACGATATGCACTCCACAATAATAAAATAGCAAAAACCAGATCTATAGTATTCATAAAAAATCAATTCTGTTTAAAAGAATCCGTAAAAATAATAAAAAGAATCTGTTTACTACTAAATTAGTTTAATGGTTTGCTAGTTTACGGACAAAAAGACTTCCGAAGTTTTGAAAACTTCGGAAGTCTGGTAATTATAAATCGAAATTTTGTGTTTAGATTCCCTCTTATACGGGAATGACAACTCAACGGAAAATTAGTTTATTTACTAACTTTTCCAAAGTTTGAAACTTTGGAAAAGCTTGTTTATAAAAAAATTAACCGCCAACCGTAATTGATGTTCCACTTCTGCCAACAAAAGGAATTCCGATTTTTATTCCTGTATATTCATGTGCTGCTCCTTTGAAACCTACAAAAACTTCAACATTAAACATCAGAAATATTTGATTTAATCCATAACCAAACTCATAATATGGCTTGTTTCCTGTTGTTGCCAGGTAGTTAAAATAAACAGCTTCTCGCATCAGAGTTTTATTCAGAACGGGTAATCGTTTTAAAAGTATTCTGTCACTCTCTAATCTTGCATGCCCTTCAAAATAACTTTCACTAGAACTATAATCATAATAATCAGGTAAGCGGAAAATATTTCTTTCTGATGATCCTATTAAAAACGGGGTGTTTGTTCCAAAATGTTTATAATCGGCAAAAAACAAATCGTTTGTATTAAGAAATGATCCTGCTGTAAGCTTATAATTAAATCCACCTATTCTTCTGATATGCAATCCCTGCCTAACAGAAACTTCAAGTCTGTCAAAATCAACATCGCTATCGAGGAGGTTTTTAATCCCCTTGTAATAATGTAAAGAGAATGTTGGGTAATTTGAATATGACATCCATTTAACTCCTTCGCGAATTCTGTAGTAATATCGTGGTGTATATTCTACCCCAACATCAAAAATAGAAGCATTATGATCTTTTACTAAATCAGTATTAAAATTATCTGTTGGCGGTATGTTTGATGTAAAATCAGTTTTAAATGGATCGTAAATATAAAAATCCGAATGATTGACAAGCTCTTTTCTTTGAGCATATTCAAAGCCTGTATAAATATTAAGTCCATTAATAATATCTGTTTTATGCCCGAGACTTATATAATCTTTTTGATAAAGTTTTAAATAATTTTCTTTCAGAAAAAGAGTCGTTAACATATTCAGGTTTTCGGTAATTCCGGTTCTTGAATCAAAATCAGAAGTTTTTCGACCACCGCTCAGGCTTATTGATGCTCTTTTTAAACCATTATATTGATAATACGTAATTATTTAGCTGGTTTCGAAAAACAGAATATATTTATCGTTATTAACAATTAATGAACTGTTTTTGTGTCTCGATTGTAAAATACAAAAAAATGCGGTGTTATTAACAATTTCGTTTCATTTTTCTTTATAAAAA
>JAUWQL010000191.1 GCA_030611105.1 Bacteroidales bacterium | reverse complement strand
AAACTGATATCAATTTTGTAAAATTTGATTTCAAATCGAAAAATATTTCAAAGAACGCTTTTGTTTATTTTATAAGGCTTCTTCCATTTTTTTGTACCTTTAACCGGACACTAGTGATATGTTATTAATCAGTTTTATAGAAAGATTTATACCATTTTATAAATTCATTAACACCATAATTTATATCTGTTGCGGGTTTATACCCTAAATCATCAATTAAATCAGTAACATCAGCCCAGGTCTTCTCAACATCACCGGGCTGAATAGGCATTAAATTTCGTTCTGCTTTTTTATTTAAAGCTTTTTCAATCGCTTCAATAAAATCATTCAGTTTTACAGGAGTACTATTCCCAATATTGTATATCTTATAAGGTGCGATTGAAACCGAAGGATTACTAATTGCATCTTTCTTGCCTATCGGCAGACAGGTCTTCTTAGGTGGATTCTCTAAAACCTTTACAACACCTTCTACTATATCATCAATATAGGTGAAATCGCGTAACATATTACCAAAATTATAAACATCAATTGTTTTCTCTTCTAAAATTGCTTTAGTGAAAAGAAACAATGCCATATCAGGTCTTCCCCAGGGGCCATAAACTGTAAAAAATCTTAAACCTGTTGTTGGCATATCATACAAATAACTATAAGTATGAGCCATTAATTCGTTTGATTTCTTACTTGCTGCATATAAACTTATTGGATGATCCACATTATCACTTGTAGAAAAAGGCATTTTAGTATTTAACCCATACACACTTGAACTACTGGCATAAACCAGATGTTGTATCGAATTATACCTGCAAGCTTCTAAAATATTTGTGAAGCCTAAAATATTGCTATTTATATAAGCATGAGGATTCTCTAAACTATATCTAACCCCAGCCTGTGCTGCTAAATTAACTACTAAATCAAATTTTTCTTTTTCAAAAAGTTGATTGATATTATTCTGATCCTCAAGATTTAGCTTTATAAATTTATAATTATTAAACTTTTCTGATCTTAATAACTTATTATACTCTATTAGTTCCTCAGTAATTCCTGATTCATTAAGTCTTCCATATTTCAAATTAACATCATAATAATCGTTAATATTATCTAACCCAGTAACATCATAACCTTTAGAGATTAAAGCATTGGATAAATGAAAGCCAATAAATCCGGCAGTACCGGTAATAAGAACTTTTGACATAACTACTTATTATATTTTAATTACCTGATCATTTTCAAGTTTATATTTATTTTTACTTTCCGGACAAACAGCAATCCCTTCTTCATTAAAATTTAAGCGATGTCCATATTCGCTCATCCAGCCAATATGTTTGCCCGGATTTCCAACTACTAATGCATAAGGCTTTACATCTTTTATCACTACTGTTCCTGCGCCTATAAAAGCAAATTCACCAATGGTATTTCCACAAACAATGGTGGCATTAGCTCCAATAGAAGCACCTTTCTTTACTATAGTTTTTTCATACTTGTCCTTTCGAACAATACCACTTCTGGGATTAGTCACATTAGTAAAAACCATTGAGGGACCTAAAAAAACCTCATCTTCACAAATCACCCCTGTATAAATGGAAACATTATTTTGTACTTTCACCTTATTGCCAAGAACAACATCCGGAGATACAACTACGTTTTGTCCAATATTACAGTTATTGCCTATTTTACATTTTGACATTATATGTGAAAAATGCCAGATTTTAGTTCCTTCTCCTATTTGACATTCTTCATCAATTACAGATGTTTCGTGCGAGAAATATTTCATGGTTTCTTAATTCAAAAATTCAACTAACGAAGATACAACAAACTCTTGTTCCTCCCTACTTATTTCTGTATGAATCGGTAATGATAAAACGGATTTTGATAATCTTTCTGTAACAGGGAAATATTGTTCTTTAGTATCCTCTTTTATATAAGCTTTCTGCTTATGCAAAGGTACTGGATAATAAATCATAGTTGGAATCCCTTTTTCTTTTAAAAAACTCTGCAAACCATTTCTGTCAACTGATTCCTCTAAAACTAAAGTATATTGATGATAAACGTGAGTAGAATTATCTGAAGTTTTTGGTGTTTTTACACCTGAAATATTCTTTAATAATTCATTATAAATTTTCGCTGCATTTTGTCTTGCAGCAGTGTAATTATCTAAATATTTTAATTTAACATCTAATATAGCTGCTTGTAATGTATCAAGTCTTGAATTACACCCAATGATATCATGATGATATTTAATGCTTTGCCCATGATTTGCAATTATCTTACATCTTTTTGCTAAATCTGCATCATTCACAAACATTGCTCCACCATCGCCATAACACCCCAGGTTTTTTGATGGAAAAAAAGAAGATGTACCAACATCACCAATAGTTCCTGCCATAGCTGTTTTTCCGTTTGCGAACGTATAAATTGCACCGATTGCCTGTGCTGTATCTTCAATTACAAATAAATTATGTTTGGAAGCTATTCGCATTATAGCTTCCATATCTGCACACTGTCCATATAAATGAACAGGAACAATAGCCTTTGTCTTAGTACTTATTTTTTCTTCAATTTGAGATATATCTATCGTAAAGTACTCAGGATGCACATCTACAAATACAGGTTCTAATCTTAATAAAGCTATAACCTCAGCCGTAGCAACATAAGTATGAACCGGCAGGATTACCTCATCACCAGGCTGTAATCCCAAAGCCATTAATGCTATTTGTAATGCATCAGTACCATTAGCACAGGGAACAACATTTATTCCTCCTATGTACTTTGAAAGATTATTGGAAAACTCTTGAACTTTTGGTCCGTTAATAAAAGCTGTTGAATCAATCACCTCTTGAATTCCAGCATTTATTTCTTCTTTTATTTTATCGTACTGACCTTTTAGGTCAACCATTTTTATATTCATTTGCTTTTGTTATTAAAGATCAAAATTAAACCATATGCTTCTACTAAAAAACTAGTCTCTTGTTACTCGTTTCTTGTTACTAGTTAACCAATTATCTTCAACATATTGAATAAACTTATTAATCTTTTTTCCCAGAATATTATATTCATTTATAAGACTTGTTAGCGGATCTTTGGGGAAATGTACATCGCTAATCATATTTAATTGAGAAATCGTTTCATCACAAGAACCTTGTGAATAAGTTAGAAATCTGATAAAATCATCTTTATATCTTCTCCTTCCGTAACCCTCTACAATTGTATCTTTAATACTTTTACTCGATCTTCTAACCTGACTACCTTGTTCATAAATTTCATATTTTGGTAAGGTTAAACTCATTTTATGAACCTCAAAAGCTAACTTATAGGCAATCTGATATATTTCTAAATCTTTATAGCTTTTCATTCTCATTTATTATCAAATTCTAAAACAAGAAACTGGAAACCAGTAACAAAATTAAAACAAGTAGTAAAAATATTAAAAAAAGCCCTAATTTAAAATCAGGACTAATTTAATATGAATAAGGTTTTATTTATTTAGCATAATTAATAGCTCTGGTCTCACGAATTACCGTAATTTTAATTTGACCAGGATAAGTCATTTCATTTTGAATCTTTTGAGAAATATCATAAGATAACTTTTCAGCATCTTCATCACTTACTTTTTCACTTCCTACAATAACACGCAATTCCCTACCAGCCTGAATAGCATAAGTTTTCATTACACCGGGATGGGCTAGTGCTAATTCTTCTAAATTTTTTAATCGCTTGATATAAGATTCAACTACCTCTCTTCTAGCTCCAGGACGCGCTCCGGAAATAGCATCACAAACCTGAATAATTGGAGAAATAAGCGATGTCATCTCAACTTCGTCATGGTGAGCCCCAATAGCATTACAAACCTCTGGTTTTTCTTTCAATCTTTCAGCTATTTTCATACCAAGGATAGCATGTGGCAATTCCGGCTCATCATCTGGTACTTTACCAATATCATGTAATAATCCGGCTCTTTTAGCTAATTTCGGATTAAGCCCCAATTCAGCCGCCATAATAGCCGAAAGATTAGCTACCTCACGAGAGTGTTGTAATAAGTTTTGACCGTAAGAAGAACGGTATTTCATTTTTCCAATTAATCTAATAATTTCAGGGTGTAAACCATGAATACCCATATCAATAGCAGTACGTTTTCCTACTTCGATGATTTCTTCTTCGATTTGTTTTTGAGTTTTCTGAACAACTTCCTCTATTCTGGCCGGGTGTATTCTTCCATCGGTAACAAGTTGATGCAATGCTAATCTGGCAATCTCACGACGAACAGGGTCAAATGCTGAAAGGACAATTGCTTCAGGAGTATCATCGACAATAATCTCAACTCCTGTAGCTGCTTCTAAAGCTCTGATATTCCTCCCTTCGCGTCCAATAATCCTACCCTTAATCTCGTCATTATCAATATTAAATACAGTTACCGAGTTTTCGACTGCTGCTTCTGTAGCTACTCGTTGAACAGTTTGAACAACAATACGTTTTGCTTCTTTATTGGCAGTCATCTTAGCCTCTTCCATAATCTCATTGACCTTAGACATTGCTTCGGTTTTAGCTTCAGCTTTTAAAGATTCTATTAATTGTTCTTTAGCTTCTTCCGCTGACAATCCTGAAATTGCTTCTAGCTGTTCTACCTGCTGCCTATGCATTTTATCAAGCTCTTCTCCACGCTTTTCAACAAGGTTCATCTGAACTTGTAAGTTTTCACGTATAACGTCAATCTCTTTTCCTTTTCTTTGGTTTTCTTCAAATTTTTGTGAAAGAGAAATTTCTTTTTGTCTATATTTATTTTCAGCTGCAACTAATTTATATGAACGTTCATTTATATCCTTTTCGTGTTCACTTTTCAATTGTAAAAACTTTTCTTTAGCCTGAAGTATTTTGTCTTTTCTAATTACTTCTGCCTCTGTTTCAGCTTCTCTAATTATTTTTTTGCTTTTTGTTTCTAAAGCTTTATCCCAAATGAAATAGGAAATAAATCCTCCAACCACAAAAGCAACAGTAGCAGCAATTGTTCCAACTACAGCTACTGATATTGCCCCCAATATTATTGATATAATCATATCTTGTTTGTTTAATTTATATATAAAAAACCCGCATTATTATCTTCAATTCTCTAAAAACCCCAATTAAAAAAGGGTGGAGCTGCCACTCAATTTCGGCCATCCCCTGTTCCCGAAGGAATTCCGACGAATCGGAATGGGGCCCGCCCTCAATCAAACAAGCTTTACTCCAATTAGTAAAGTGTTGAGTTTCACAAACATTAAAGAAATAATACGGGCAAAATCGTAATTAATATTTTAAAGAACGCTAGTATTCTCTTTTTAAAAATTCATTTAACTCGTTATCCAAGTCTTTTAATTCTTCTAAGACAGGCGATGCTTCAAGATTAGAGTCACACTCTATTACTTTTATTACATATTGTAAGGCGGCCATTGCTAAAAAATCCTGTATATCTTTATCGGTGTATCTTTGTTTATATTGTAACACCTTTTCATTTATCATTTTCGCTGCCTTACGAATCTTCTCCTCATCTTTTCTGTCTATTTTAAGTGGATAATATCTATCTGCAACATTAACCCTTATTGATAATTTATCTTCCATTATCTATTCAGATTCTATCTGTTTAAAAGAGCAATACATTTGTCAATCTCCCGCACAATTCCGTTAATCTTTATTTTAGCATCGTGACTATCGCCAGTTGATGCTAAAAGACTTTTTGCTAATTTAAGCTTATTATATTTATTTTTCAAAAAATCTAATTCAGCTTCTTTATTTTTTATCTGTGTTTTATATTCTTCAGTTTGTTTTTTAAGTTCTGTATTCTTTACTTTTAAATCATTGTACAAAGATAATAATTTTTTAACCTTATCTTTTAAAGTACTCACTATATCTTTTTGTTCAATTTCCATGATTATCTATAAAAAGCAAATACAAACTTAATATAGCCTAAGCTATTTTAAAAATATTAATTCTTTAATCTTTATTATAAAACAAATTTAATTTTAGTTTTGTTGTTTTAAAAACTAAAACATTAATTTACCTGTATAAATTTATATAAAATAATGCAATATAAAAAGCTAAGTTTATTATTTTACTCTCTCTTATTTACATCTTTTACATATAGTCAAATAAATTATGAGAATATAAATTTTCGCT
>JAUWQL010000058.1 GCA_030611105.1 Bacteroidales bacterium | reverse complement strand
AGCTTGTTTAAAAATGATTAACTGTCCGAAACCATCTTCTAAGCCTGTATCATTTGCCAATACATTAATATCTACTGCTGTGTTTTCTAATGTCGGCTGTATCATCACCAGCTACAGGAATATAATTTATTACTCCTTCTTCTTTTACAGTAATTGTTACTGTTGCTGTAGCACAATCGCCATCATTATCGCATACCTGGTAGCCAAATGTTTCGATACCTGCATAAGCATTATTTGGTGTATAAGTAACTGTAAAATCACCATTAACTATTACATTACCATTTACAGGTTCCGATGAAATAGTAAGACTTTGTACTCCATCTTCCAAACCTGTATCATTGGTAAGTACATCTACTATAACAGCAGTCTCATACTCTGTTCCTCGTACATCATCCATAGCAACCGGCTGATAATCGGGTATAGCTATTATTGAGATTGAAACAGTTGCAATATCGTAATCTCCGTCAATATCTTCAATGATATATTCAAACGAATCATTACCAATAAAATCAATCGTCGGAATATATGTAATAGTACGATTTGCATTGACGCTCACTGTTCCATGAGTTGGTGAATTATGTATATTCAAGCTGCCAAAACCATCATCTAAACCTGTATCATTATTTAATACATTGATATCGACAGATGTATTTACTAAAGTTTCAACATTATCATCAATAGCCACTGGTACAGAATTAATTTCACGAACATTTACATTTACGATTGCTGTATCCGAATCTCCATCAATATCAGTAATCTCGTATATGAAAGTAGCTAAACCCAGATAATCGGCTGCAGGAGTGAATGTAATATTATCACCATTAACAACAGTTGTACCCTGTGAAGGTATAGGTACTTCATTAATTGACACAACAATACCTCCATCTTCAAGCCCGTAATCATTAAATAAAACATCAACAATTACATCTGTATTTTTACTTGTACCCCGGAAATCTCCAACAGCAACCGGCTGATCGTCCATCCAGTTTACAGTAACGGTAACTGTAGCTTCATCACAAGCGCTTTCATCATCACATACCCTGTATATAAAAGTATCATCGCCGTTAAATAATCCATCAGGATGATAAGTAATAGTATTATCGCTTTCAATAGTCAATGTACCATGATTTGCTTGTGAAGTAATTGAAAGTATTAAACCTCCATTATCCAATCCTAAATCATTATTTAATATATCTATATTTATATCTGAATCTTCATTTGTAGTAACAGCATCATCTACAGCACGCGGGCTTATATCATCAAGATTAGTTACAGAAACATCTTGAATTGATAATCCGCTATAACCACCATCATCACTCACTGCATCAGCTAATTCAATAGTATATGCAATATCACCATCATCAATTAAATCATCAACTCCGGTTACAGTAACAGTTTGTTGTGTACTCCAGTCTGCATTGGTAAACGTCAGACTGCTTGTTGAAACAGTTCCTTCAGATAAATCACTGGAATTAATAGCTATAGTAACATTATCGGTTGGTTGACTATTCAGACTAACTGTGAAAGTAGCTGTTCCTTCAGCTTCAGTTGTAGATAATCCACTTATCGGAAATACTGTTACTCCGGGACTATCGTTATCTGCATTAACTACTTCAATACTTGACAGATCGATTCCATTATAATTCCCATCAGTACTACTTGTTGTAGCAAAATTAATATAATACGTCTGATTTCCATCAGCAAGAACATCATCTACTCCTGTTACAGTTACTGTTTGGGCAGTACTCCAGTTACCAGATGTAAATGTAAGGCTTGCAGGTAATACAGTACCTTCACCAGTATCTGATGAACTAATTCCAATGCTTACATCTGCTGTTGGTTCGCTGTTGAGTACAATAGTAAAAGTTGCGGTAGTAGCATCTTCCGATGTATTTCCTGAAATAGAAGAAACTGTAAAACCTGCTTCATCATTATCGATACTTGTTACAGTAACATCAGCAGCATTTCTGTTTTTATAGTTATCGTCGTCACTAACAGCAAGAGCCGTAACAATATTAAATATTATATCTCCATCATCAATATCATTATCAACAGGAGTAACCGTAATATCCTGAGCAGTATTCCAATTACCTGAAGTAAAAGTTATACTCGCAGGAAGCACAGTTCCTTTGTTAACATTATCAGAGCTAATATCAATTGATACCTCGTGTGTAGGTTCGCTATTTAAAACAATTGAAAATGTTTCTGCACCACTTACACCACCTTCTTCATTAATTGTTAAAATAGTCGGATTAACAGTAATTCCGACAATATCATCATCCTGATTGGTTACCGAAATATTTATTGGGTTATAACCAGAATATAAAGGATCTGTACTTACTGCAGGATGAGTAATAATAGTATAAGCTATATCGCCATCATCAACATCATCATCAACACCGGTAATTGTAACTAATTGATCAGAATTCCAGTTAGTTGAAGTAAAAGTTAAACTTGCCGAAGAAACCGTACCTTCTGTAATATCACTCGACTCCAAGTCAATAGTAACATCGGCAGTTGGTTCACTGCTAAGTCTAACAGTAAACGTTGCTTGTGTGCCATCTTCTCTTGTATATAATCCTGCAGTTGCTTCAACAACAAACCCTGCATCATCATCGTCGGTATTAGTAACTGACACATCATCGGCATTCATTCCATTATAATTACCATCTGTACTTGTTGCTGCGGCTGTTATTATAGAATATGCAATATCTCCATCATCAACATCATCATCAATGCCTGTTACAGTTACCGTTTGTGGAGTATTCCAATTTGTAGAGTTAAATGTTACACTTACAGGTAAAACAGTTCCTTCTAATGTATTATCAGAACTTAATCCAATAGTAACATCATCAGTAGGTTCGGTATTAAGAACAATAGTAAACGTAGCTGTAGTACCATCCTCAACAGTATTTCCACTAATTCCCGAAACATTAATACCGACAACATCATCATCGATATTTATAACTGATACATCATCAGCATCAATACCATTATAATTACCATCGCTACTTGTTGCAGAAGCAGTTACAATATGGTATTCTATATTACCATCATCAATATTATCGTTTACACCGATTACCATAATTGTTTGGTTTGTATTCCAATTGGTAGTTGTAAATAATAAGCTAAAAACTGATATCGTACCTTCTGTTTCATCACTTGAACTTAAATTGATTGTTACATTAGCAGTTGGTTGACTGTTAAGTCTTACAGTAAAGGTCGCTGTTGCTCCGGCTTCAGTTGTATTACCACTTATGGTTGAAACTGTTATTCCTGCAGTATCATCATCGATATTGCTTACAGAAACATCAATTGGGTTAATTACGTTATATTTCGGGTCAGTACTTGAAGCCTGAGCTGTGTAAATAGTATAGAATTGGTCATTATCATCAATAGCATCATCTACCCCTGTAACAGTTACTGTTTGAGCAGTATTCCAGTTACCGGATGTGAATGTAAGGCTGGCAGGTGATATAGTGCCTTCGGAAGTATTACTTGAACTTAAACCGATTATTACATCAGCTGTTGGTTGGCTGGTAAGAACAATTGTAAATGTTGCAGTACCACCGGCTTCGGTTGTTGTTAAACCAGATGTTGGATTCACAGTAATACCTGCTGTATCATCATCTTCGTTTATTACAGTAATATCATCAGCATTAATACCGGCATAATCACCACCGCTTGCTGCGGCTGTTATAATATGATATTCTATATTTCCATCATCAATATTATCGTTAATTCCTGTTACTGTTATTGTTTGTGGGGTATTCCAATTCCCTGTTGTGAAGTTTACAGGAGAAGAAACTGTTCCCTCTCCTGTATTATCTGAACTTAATGCAATACTCACATTTGCTGTAGGTTCACTATTTAGGACAATTGTAAATGTTGCTGTTCCTCCTGCTTCAGTAGTATTACCACTAATAGCTGAAACTGTAATTCCAACAGCATCATTATCGGTATTTGTAACAGAGACATTGTCAACCGCTACATTATTATAATTTGGATCAGTACTACTGCTGTTAGATGTTTGTATTGTATAAACAATATCACCATCAGCCACATCATCGTTAGTTCCTGTTACAGTAATGGTTTTTGCAGCATAATCGGCATTTGTAAATGTAATACTTATTGGAGAAACAGTTCCTTCACTTACGTCAGATGATGAAATAGTAATTGTTACATCATTCGCTGGTTGTGTATTTAAAGATATGGTAAAAGTAGCTTGTCCTCCGGCTTCGGTTGTTGTTAAACCACTTGTAGGAGTAACCGTAATTCCGGCAATATCATCATCGGCGTTGGTAACTGTAACATCTGCAACAGCGATACCATTATATAAACCATCAGTACTTGTAGCTGTTGTTGTTATGATATAAATTACATTTCCATCTGCTACAGCATCATCAACACCTGTTACAGTAACATTTTGAGCAGTATTCCAATTAGCACTTGTAAATGTTACACTTGCGTTATCAATTGTCCCTTCACTTACATCAATATCTGTAAAGCTTATAGTTACATTGGCAGATGGCTGAGATGTAAGCACAACAGAAAAAATTCCTGTTCCCCCTGCTTCAGTTGTTCCTATAGATGTTGGAGAAACAGTAACTCCTGCTGCATCATTATCAGTATTTGTTACTGATACATCAGCAGCATCTATTCCACTATAATTACCATCAGTACTTGTTGCTGCCGCTGTTATAATAGAGTATGTAATATCACCATCGTCAATATTATCATCAACTCCTGTTACTGTAATTGTTTGCGGAGTATTCCAATTTGATGAAGTAAAAGTTACATTTATTGGTAAAACAGAACCTTCGGTTCCATCATTAGAACTTACACCAATACTCACATTTGCTGTTGGTTCGGTATCAAGAACAATGGTAAAGCCATCCGTACTACCGGCTTCTGTTGTAATTAATCCTGATGTTGGAGATACAGTTATTCCGGCTACATCATCATCGGTATTGGTTACGGAAACATCATCAGCATTTATACCATTATATTTAGTGTCAGTACTTGTAGCAGATGCTGTTATAATAGTATAAGATATATCGCCATCATCAATATTGTCGTTTACACCGCTTATTGTAATGGTTTGTGGAGAATTCCAATTCGAAGAAGTAAAAGTAATGCTGGATGGTGAAACAGTACCTTCTGTAGGGTCGCTCGAACTTATACCGATGCTTACATTTGCTGTTGGTTCGGTATTAAGCACTATAGTAAATTGAGCGGTACTTCCTGTTTCTGAAGTTGTTAAGCCTGATGTTGGATTTACTGTAATTCCTGCATTATCATCATCAGTATTGGTAACTGTAACATTATTTACTAATATTCCATTATAATTTGGATCAGTACTGAAAGTTAAAGATGTTACTATAATATAATCTTGATTATCGTCATCAATATCGTCATCAACTCCTGTAACAGTAATTGTTTGCTCACTATTCCAGTTTGTGTCATCAAAAGTTACACTTGCGGGTAAAATCGTGCCTTCATCAGTATTATTTGATGTTAAATCAATAGTAACATTTGCAGTTGGCTGACTTGTAAGTCTTATGGTAAAGTTATCAGTACCCCCGGCTTCTGTTGTAGTTAACCCACTTGTTGGGCTAACTGTAACACTTGCTATATCATCATCTTCATTTATTACTGTAACATCAGCAGCATTCAGGCCTTCATAATTTAAGTCAGAACTCGTTGCTGTATCTGTATTGATAGTGTAAGTTTGATTACCATCAATAATAACATCATCGACTCCTGTAACTGTAATTGTTTGTGGTGTATTCCAGTTTGCAGATGTAAATATAACATTTGCCGGAGAAACAGTACCTTCGCCGATATCATCGGAACTTAAACCAATTGTTACATTATTGGTTGGTTCTGTATCAAGTACAATAGTAAAAGTAGCAGTAGTTCCATCCTCAACAGTATTTCCACTTATTGCAGAAACTGTAATACCAGGAGTATTAACATGAATAGTAGCTTGATTTGTCAATTCAACCTCGCAATTACCGTTATCTGCTTTTACTATAAAAATATTATCACCTATAGATAAATCGGCATGTGGCACTGTAATATCAAGATTAGCATCGGCACCTATACCCGATGCTACGATATCTACACCCTGATATACATTATATGTTATACCATTTTGGGCATTTGAAATAGTAATAGTTCCATCTTTATCCGGATCAACAGTATTTCCTGAGACAGACAGGTCTGTATTAGGGATTAATTTTACTGTTATTTCAAAATCCGGTGAAGTATTTTCACATCCATCTTTACTTACATACAAAGTATAATCACTTGCAGCATCACCTAAAGCTACACTTGAAATAGTAAATATTTTAGATGTTGATACTTCAGTAGCTCCTTTTTTCCATGAATAAACAGCATTTACCTCTGTTGCACTTAAAGAAAGTGTTTCCCCAACACAGACATCCACATCACCGGCAAAAGTAGTAAGAGGTGATACAGAAACAGTAAAATTACGTATTGATGTACATCCGTCTTTCTCTACAGTTAATGACCAAGGCCCAACTTCAACAGTTCCGGCAGTTTGCTGAATACTTTGTGTACTTGATCTTTCAGTCCCATCATATTTCCATGAATAAGAATCAGCACCTGTTTCTTGCGCAATAAGATATAAATCATCGCCAACACAAACGGTAGTATCTCCTGAGAATTGTAAATCAGGGCCAACATAAACGGTAAACTCTTCAATAATCTGACTATATCCATCATCTACCATAATATAAATTATAGCATTTCCCGACTTGTTTGCCACAGGAGTTATAGTAACTGTACGGTTTGCACCGGACCCACCAATAACGATACCATTATTTGGCACAAAATCAGGATTCGCAGAGAAGCCTGTAATTTCCAAATCATCAGCATTAGTTTCAGCATCACCAATTGTAAAAGGAATTGCACTTGTGGCTGAGTTAGTACATAAAGTCTGATCCGGAATATCTGAGATTGTGGGTTCTGTATTTATTATCAGATAAACCTTTTCCTGATTGTTTGACCATCTATCACCATTTTTGGCTTTCCATTCAAAGTTGGTTTCTCCATGCCAATCAGTTGTAGGAGTAAATGTTAAAAATTCAATGTCATCAATAAAAATTTTCTGATCAAGAGATACATTTGTTCCTGATAATTTTAAGCTTCCATTAGTTGGTAAAGAAAGAACCTGAATGCTATCCATATCATATTCGCGTGGATCAAAAAATTTATAAGTAAAATCTAATGAATCAAATTCTATATCTGTATCCTTTGGGCCTTCCATATATACATCACCTACCCAAGGAGCTAATCCATCAACGCATTTTGTATCGCTTTCCCGCACATGTATACCAATATTTGAATATCCAAGGTCAAGAGCATTAAACCAGGTATTCATTGTATTTTTATTACCGTTATATTCAACATTCGCCAAAGCAGAATGATAAGACCAAATTCTGGGAACATCATTTTCAACAACTAATTGTTTTTGTTGTGTTTCGTCCATAAGGTCGCCTCCATCCTGATCGCCCCATATTGTTATTTGAGAGTCGTCCCAATAAATAGTAGTGTTTAACTTATTAAATGGACGAATTGAAGATGTAATAATACCATCCATCTGCTCTACATCATAAAGAGGAAAATGTGCCGGGCCGCGTCCTAAGAATGTTGCTGATGCACTGTAATCACCTACAGCAACATTTGCACCTGCATCGGTTTTAAAATCCCAAAGAACATAATTAAGCCCTTTCTTCATATCACGATATATCACCCTATCGCTACCACCGGATGAGTATTCGCCATCTTTATCAACATCAATTAAAATAGCAGTAAAACCGGCAATATTACATTCTATTTTAAAAATTGCAACATCTTCGAAAGGACAATCCGACCGGTTTTTTTCCATTACTACACAATCGTAACCCAATGGTAAGTATAAAGGATTGCGATTATAATTATAATCTAAAAACAGAGTGTCTTCTGTCCATACCTGAAGCCTTGGAGGTGCAAATGTTGTATTAGGCCAAACATATCGATCAGGGTCGTTCATAAACACCCTGTATTCAGAAATATCATCACCGATAGTTTGATCCCCATCCAGGCTCTGAGTTCGTTTTATATAGTTTTCTTCGGTATAAGTAGTTACTCCATACGAATTTACAACAAAAGTAAAGGAATATGGATACATCTTGAAATTTACCTTATTAATAAACTCATCGGATGTAAAAACATAAAAATGGGCATTAACCGGATACTCAGTAAAAGAAGTATTTGTAAATGTCCATCCTTTCGACCATAACCTGCCGGCAGATTTATTTGGTTCGCCCGGATTGGTAATTACATTGTTAGAAGCATCTGTAACTGTAACATCGAAATATTCCAATGCAAATCGGTTACGCCAAGCATGGTTCTCATTAAATTCAATATAATGATTACCACTTGTTGTTGCAGTATATGTTAAAGCATTATATCCACCAGATATTAGTGTGCCATTTAATACTACACCATTTGGTCCGGTAACAGCTTCAGTATAAGTGCTAATATAACCATTTCCTGAAGTAACCATATTTTGTTGAGGAAATATAACAACTCCGCTTGGATCTTTAATTCTAAATTGAACATTCGCAGGATTAGTTATTACATTACCACCATAGTTTGATGCAGTATACATTTTCATTCCGAAATGCATAGTTTCCCCTGCATTTAAATAAATATGAATTCGTTCTTTTTCATTTGCAGAATAATTACCAAAATTATTTCCTGCAAATACATTAAATTCTAACCAAAGTCTGTCGTTTGAATTAGGCATTAATTGTTTTGTACCTTCCTGGGCATTTACATTTATCGTAAATAACAGAAAAATATAAAGTATAGCTCTTTTCATTTCAATTCGATTTTAAAGATTAATTGCGAATTTATAAAATCCTATATAAATCTACGTACTAATTAGATAGATATTATTAATACTACGTGTTGGAAATTTAGCAGCAATTGTTAATAACCAACATTATATATTGCAACCATCAGTTTATATGCTATTTAGCAACACAGTGCATTAAAACATCTAAAAGATTATGAATTTTATATTTTGATGAACATTAACATTTATATGATAAAATTTCAGGTTAAAACCAGAGTATATAAGTTTTTTACAAAAAAGAACTACTTTCCCAAGTAGTTCACTTATATAACATTGTTATGTCAATCTCATATTTAAAAAATATCGACCCCTTCAACAAAATGAAATTTTATTCTTTTTAATTCGTCTTTGTATATTTCTCCTAAGTCTTCCATTTCCAAATCATCGAATTCGTAATACCAGTTCACATCTAATTCTTTAATATTACCATTATCATCTAATGAAGTTAACAGATGTAATATTTTTTTTGTTGATGAAGTATTTAAGTACTCCAGTTTTAAATCTACTTTAACTTTTTCAATGTCTAATTTCTTAACCCAATCAATTATCGGGTCATAGAATTTATGTACATCCTCAGGTAAGGATCTTCCGGTTATTTTTAGTTCTCCCTTCTTTAAAAATGAGATTTCGGGTGTTGAATCTGTTTTTTGAATTACAAGACTATTCATTTCGAGTATTTAAGTTTCAGTTCAAAATTTGAGTTAAAAATAAATAAAAAATTGATAAATAAAACTTTTTTTTGACTAACAGTCAATATATTATGAATATTTAAGGAATTCTGCTGCATTAGGACCCTCATTAAAAAGTAAATCGATGATACTTAAATTGGGTATGAATCCATATTTTTCCTGAAACACCTGAGTATACTCAACCGTAATGAAATCAACATCATTGTCTTTCTTTTTTGGATGAATTTGTTCCCTGAAATCATCAAGTTCTTCAGTTAAAACATTATAATATTTATCGGTAAATTTTAAATTAATTTCTAAATCCAAATGCTCCAAAATCACATTTTGAATTTCTGAATTTAAATCGAGTAGGAATTTATATTTCTTTTCATAAAATGGTTTTAAATCATCTTCGTAAAATTCAAAAAATGGTGATGATCGATATGCTGATTCTATTGATTTCCAATGCAATTTTTGCCAATTGGTATCATAATCAATTAATAAATCTTTGATTTTAGTCTTAGTTGATAATTTTTTAACCGGGATTGATAATGATAATTCTCCATTTGCACCATAAATTTTACATCTGTTCCTGTAGCTCTGCTTTATAAAATTTTCGTGTTTTTCAACAAAAACCTCATCATACTTTAAAAGTTTAGTATAATATTGAATTGGGGCCAGATATGCAGTCGATAAAATAACTTTCTTATTCATAGTATTTATGTAAAAATACTGGGCAGATATAAATTTTAGAAAGCATTTTATCCCACTTCATTATCAAATAGCATCGCTGCATACTAATATTCCTTGTTTCATTTTTGCACTTTCTTCTAGTTTGAATTTATAGCATATTAGGCAAAGTTGATTATTCTAACTCATCAATCTTGTTTATTAAAGAATCAAATGATGGTATTCGATTTCTTTTGTTTTGGTTTAAGAATAAATCATCAAAATCAATGTGAGAACAAATGCTATGTGAATCTGATTCTCTCTTTTTATATCGCTTTCCAACTATCTTGTAAATTTTATCAATAATTCTGGCAGGGTGTCTGTATTTTTCTAAATCATCATTCTCAATATCAATGTTTAAGTTTTCATTTATCTTAGAAGCAGTCAAACTATTGTCAATTTTCAAGAAAAATGGATAATCAGCCAAAAACCAGGCTTCAATTTCCATAACTGCAATAATTAAGGAAATATTTTCTAAAATACTGTCGTTCCGAAAGATTTTAATAAAGGTAGAATTAACTAAACCTAACTGTTCTCTGGTATTTGGATACAAATCTCTTATACCGAAAATGTGGTTATATCCATGTGTTTCAATAAGTTTTTTAGACCTCTCTAATATTGTACCAGTTATACTCCCATCACCTCCGACATCAAAAATTAGAAATGAATAATTTAGATTATCATCTTCGTAATTAGATTTTGTAACAATCTTAGCCCTGCCACCTCTTAGTTCTTGAGATTCCACATTAAAATATGGATGAGTATAATAACTATCAAGAAAATATTCGATAAAAATTCTTTCTGTTTTACCCTCAACAAAAAAAGCAATCTTTATCATATTAATTTTTTAAGTGGGAAAGACCTGGATTTATAAAATCAAAATTGTTTAAACCGGCTAAAAGAAATTTATCAAATACGTTTTTATTATTATTATAATTATATGCTTGAACAACATGCCCCTTTCTTTCAAGATAATTGATGTTTCGCATATCAACACTGTTTATTAAAAATCGATCGTTCGAAGTAATTATAAGTTGTAAATCAGAGTCTTTTGTTTTTTGAAATAAAAGTTTTGTTAGTTTTGTAGATCTATCAAAATCTAATCCCTCACCCAAATCGTCAATAATAATTGTACCAGTTTTTTCAATTTTAAGCAAGTATTCAATTATAACAATTAAACAAAGAGCCCGAAACATGCCATTTGATATGGTAACTTGTTCTGTTTCACATTTCAAATTCGATTCTTGTAATGCTACCATAAATATATTATTCAAATTAGGTTGTACTTTAACAAATACTTTTTCAATTGGATAACCAATACCATTCATGTCTTTTAGTATCTTTTCAATTATATTTTTATCATCACTCGCCTGTTTCAAAATATATGGTACTGTGGTTAAAGTGTCTAAATATCCTTCTGGCTTATTTGGAATTGTTATTTGGTTTGTATTAACTCCAGAAAAAGAATACCCTTTTAAGTTTTTTGCCCATTTGATAAATTCTTCTAAAAATGGATAATGAGCAATATCTCGCCTAACATTTAAAGTTAACTCATCAATGGGAGGATTAAAGAGGTGAAATTTATTTTCTTTTTTTGAATATATTTTACCACTTTCTCTTTCTCGTTTTAATAAAAGTTTGTCATTTTCTTTTATTTCTTCACAATCAATCTTTCCATCATTTATTTGAAGATTAAATGTGTAAATAATATTATTACCATTTTCAAAAGTAAGGAACCAATTTCCATTTAATTTTACCTTTGCTGACAATATAGAAGCAAGACTAGAGATAATATTAGTCAATCGGGTTTTTCCAGTTGCATTTAATCCAACTATGATGTTTTGTTTTGAGAATTTAACATCTTTTATCTCCCAATAATTGTTTTTATTTTTATTCTCAAAATAATTTATACTTTTTAGTATCATTACTTAATATTTTATTGCAAATTTAGTAATTAGTTGACCATCCTCCAATTTTGCCTAACTATCCGGTATAAAGGTATGTAATTTTATTACTAATGTATTAACGAAAATATTCTATTCCAACGAATTTTATTTACAAATTGCTGATCTTTATCCAATGACAACCATATAAACACGGCTTTACCAACAACATGATCTTCAGGAACAAAACCCCAATATCTTGAGTCTGCCGAATTATGCCGGTTATCGCCCATCATAAAGTAATAATCCATTTTAAAAGTGTATGAATCAACTTTTTTATCATTAATAAATATTTCGCTACCATCCACTCTTAGTTTATTGCCTTCATAAGTTTCAATAATTCTATGATACAGTGGTAAATTATTTATATTTAAATCAATAGTCACGCCCTTTTCAGGTATATATAATGGTCCGAAATTATCTTCAGTCCAGGGATAATCAGAATTGAAAGGGAAAATAGAAATATTAGCCATATTAATATTTGTATTCTCGTATTTCGAAACGGTAGAAACAGCTGTAAAATCTTTAAAATTAGTTACATTTTCAATAGTTAACGGTAGTTCATACATCGAACTTGAAGCAATATATCTTCTGTCATCAACAGCGATATTTAATCGTTCAAAATATTTTGAATTGATTTGTTTTCCATTGGTTTTTATAAAATAATCATATTGCATATCTTCAAAATGTGGCTGTTCCTCGCCATTGATATATACCTGGCTATGAATTATTTTTAAACTATCACCGGGAATTGCAACACAACGTTTAATATAATTTTCGCGTTTATCAACCGGGCGAACGGTAATATTAAACTGATCCCAAATATAATCCCTTGCTATAGCTTTATAACTCTCAAAAGATTTTATTGGGTTACCCTGCTGAATATCTCTACGTTTTAGTCCGTCAGCGGAATTTCTTGTAATTGAATAATAATCTTGTTCTTGCATTTCTAAAACAACCGTATCGCCTGCCGGGAAATTAAATACGACAATATCATTTCTTTTAATATCTCCAAAACCTGCAATTCTTTTATATGGTTTTTTTATCCACTCAACATACGATTTTTTATATTTTGTTAAAGGTAAAGTATGGTGTGCAAAAGGAAATGAAATTGGCGTGTTAGGAAGTTTTGGTCCGTAACTTACTTTACTCACAAAAAGATAATCGCCAACCAATAAAGTTTTTTCCATTGATGATGTTGGAATTTTATAGGCTTCAATCAAGAACATTCGTATTAAAGTAGCTGCAATAACAGCAAAAATCAAAGCATCAACCCATTCAACTATAGCACTTTTCATTTCAGGCTCATCAGATTTTTTCCAAAATGCCCAATTCACAAATTTAGTTAAGTGCACATCAATAATAATTGGGATACCAAATAAAAACCAATAGTTTTTTATCCAGATTACCCAAAGCAGATAAATTATAATTGCTACTCCAAACTTAAAGTACTTGTTTTTTAAAATCTCTTTTAGTGTCATTGTATTTTGCTTGTATATTAAATTTTTAATAAATCGTCCATTGAATAATAACCTTTTTTACTAATTATAAATTCAGCTGCTAAAATTGCTCCTAATGCGAATCCTTTACGGCTTTTAGCATTATGTTCAATCATAATTTTATCAAACGACGAATCATAAATAACTTTATGATTTCCCGGAACATTTCCTTCTCTAAATGATTTAACAACAATTACGTTGTCGGAATTTTCCTGTTCCTTTTCCCAATTATTTTTTCGTTCAATATTTTCAATTAAACCTTCGGCTAAAGTAATTGCAGTTCCGCTTGGAGCATCTAATTTTTGAGTATGATGTGTTTCTTCAACTCTAACATTATAATCTGCAAAATTATTCATCATTTTTGCCAGATGCTTATTAAGCTTAAAAAATAAATTTACACCTATACTATAATTTGATGCATAAAAGAATGTTTTATTCTCGTTTTTACATCTTTCAAGCACATCGTCAAATTTCTCAAGCCATCCTGTAGTTCCACTAACAACAGGAATATTATTGTCAAAACATAAATTTATATTAGAAAAAGCACATTCAGGTACCGAAAATTCAATTGCAACATCTACATTACTAAAGTCATCTTTAGTTAATGATTTAATATTATTTTCATCGATACGTAAAACCACATTATGATCTCGCTCTTGGGCAAGTTTTTCTATTTCTTTACCCATTTTCCCGTATCCAATAATTGCTATATTCATTTTATATGTTAATATGCTTGTGCAAGGTATTGAAAAACCAATTAAAGATTTTAAAAATTATCTTAAAAAATGTTAATTCGTTTTTATGATTTGTAAATATAAAAAAAGGGAAGCATAATAGCTTCCCTTCTACAGTATATTATAGAAATAATTTATTTCTTAACAGTTTTTATAACTTCAGCAAAAGCTTTAGGATGATTCATTGCTAAATCGGCTAATACTTTTCTGTTAAGTGCTATACCCTTTTTATTTAATTTACCCATGAATTCAGAATAAGACATTCCGTGTTCGCGAACACCTGCATTAATTCTTTGAATCCATAAAGCTCTGAAATTTCTTTTCTTGGTTTTTCTGTCTCTGTATGCGTAGCTTAATCCTTTTTCGAATGCATTTTTAGCAACAGTCCAAACATTTTTTCTTCTTCCAAAGTACCCTTTGGTGTGCTTCAATATTTTTTTTCTTCTTGCTCTTGAAGCAACTGAATTTACTGATCTTGGCATAATTTTCCGTTTTGTGAACGATTAGCGGCCTCTTCGTTTTCGGCTCTTATTTCGGCTAATTCATCCTGGTTAAATACTAATAAATAATTTTGATTAAAAGATTACTTCATTGCTAAACACAACTTAATGTTGTTTTCATCAGCCTTATGTACTTGTCCTGTAGCAGTCAGATTCCTCTTTTGCTTTGTAGTCTTTTTAGTCAAAATGTGACTTTTAAAGGCATGTTTTCTTTTAATCTTTCCTGAACCGGTAATGCTAAATCTTTTTTTAGCTCCCGATTTTGTCTTCATCTTTGGCATTTTACTTCAAATTTAAAATTTAAATATATTATTTTTTCTTAGCAGTTTTTGGTGCTATAAAAATTATCATTCTTTTACCTTCAAGCTTAGGTAACTGTTCAACTTTTCCATAATCTTCCAGATCCTGAGCTAATCTTAACAGAAGTATTTCACCTTGTTCTTTAAACAAAATTGAACGACCTTTAAAAAACACAAACGCTTTTACTTTTGCGCCATCTTCAAGAAATTTAATGGCATGCTTTAACTTAAACTGGTAATCATGCTCATCGGTTTGTGGACCGAATCTAATTTCTTTAAGAACTACTTTTTGTGTTTTAGCTTTAAGTTCTTTCTGTCTTTTCTTTTGCTGATAAAGAAACTTCTGATAATCAATTATCTTACAAACCGGAGGGTCGGCATTCGGTGAAATTTCAACCAAATCAAGCTCTAAATCATCTGCAAGTTTTAAAGCTTCTTGAATAGAGTAAACATCAGGTTTTTCAATATTATCCCCAACAAGCCTAACTGCATTTGCACGTATAAAATTATTTATTTTATGTGCCGGCTCGGCTTTCTTGAATGGTCTTCTGTGTCTTGGTCTTGGTCCTGCTATGACTAGGTCCTCCTAATTTTAGTTAATAATTAATTTATTTTATATGCTTCAGTTTGAGCTTTTACTTCTTTATTAATTAAGTCTGCAAATTCTTCCAGTTTCATACTTCCTTTATCTCCATCACCCTGCACACGCACCGAAACTGTCTCACTATCAACTTCTTTCTCGCCAACAATCAGAAGATAAGGTATGCGTTTCAACTCATTATCACGTATCTTTTTACCTATCTTCTCGTTACGGTCGTCAATTAATGTGCGAATATCGCAATTATTTAGGAAATTCAAAACTTTTTTGGCATAATCATTATGTTTTTCACTGATTGGAAGAACAACTACCTGATCGGGAGTTAACCATAATGGAAATTTTCCGGCAGTATGCTCAATTAAAACAGCAACAAATCTTTCCATTGACCCAAAAGGTGCTCTGTGTATCATCACCGGACGATGTTTCTTATTATCAGCACCAACATATTCTAATTCGAATCGTTCCGGTAAATTATAGTCAACCTGAATTGTTCCTAATTGCCATTGGCGTCCAAGTGCATCTTTAACCATAAAATCAAGTTTTGGCCCGTAAAATGCTGCTTCGCCATATTTGACATTGTAATTCAAATCTTTTTCATCGACAGCTTCAAGAATTGCACTTTCAGATTTTTCCCAGTTATCATCGCTTCCAATATATTTTGTTTTATCCTCAGGATCGCGTAATGAAACCTGTGCGGTAAAATTTTTAAAATCCAAAGCATTGAAAATGATAAAAACAATATCCATCACTTTCTTGAATTCATCTTTAAGTTGATCAGGACGACAAAAAATATGAGCATCATCCTGTGTAAATCCGCGAACACGTGTTAATCCGTGTAATTCGCCGCTTTGCTCGTATCTGTAAACCGTTCCAAACTCTGCATAACGAACAGGTAAATCTTTATATGAATGCGGCTTATGTTTGTAAATCTCGCAATGATGCGGGCAATTCATTGGTTTTAATAAGAACTCCTCACCCTCTGCCGGTGTACTAATCGGTCGAAAAGAATCTTTCCCGTATTTTTCATAATGACCCGAAGTTACCCAAAGTTCTTTCAATCCAATATGTGGAGTTATTACTTGTTGGTAACCATATCGTTTTTGAATTTTCTTTAAAAAATTCTCCAGTCTTTCACGTAACTCTGCTCCTTTAGGTAACCATAGTGGCAAGCCCTGTCCTACTCTCTGTGAAAAAGTAAATAACTCAAGTTCTTTCCCAATCTTACGATGATCACGTTTTTTAGCCTCTTCAATTAAAACCAAATATTCCTCGAGCATTTTTTGCTTTGGGAATGTAATACCATAAACACGAGTTAATTGTTTACGTTTTTCATCTCCACGCCAATAAGCACCGGCAACACTCAAAATCTTGATTGCTTTTATTTTCTCGGTACTTGGCAAATGCGGACCGCGACACAAATCAGTAAAATTACCTTGTTCATATAAAGTAATAGTACCATCCTCAAGTTCTGTAATAAGTTCAACCTTATATTCGTTACCCTTTTTATTATAAAAATCTAAAGCTTCTTGTTTCGCAACTTCTCTCCTTTTATACTCATTCTTCTGTTGCGCTAATTCTTTCATTTTAGCTTCGATTTTTGGAAAATCGGCATCAGTTATAGCTCTTCCATCACCTAAATCAACATCATAATAAAAACCATTTTCGATACTTGGCCCAATACCCAATTTAATTCCCGGGTATAATGCTTCCATAGCCTCAGCCATTAAGTGAGCTGAAGAATGCCAAAATGCATGTTTGCCTTCCTCGTCATCCCACTTATGCAATTTGATTTTTGCGTCAATATCGATGGGTCTTTGAAGATCCCAAACCTCATCATTAACAGTTATTGATAAAACTTCTTTAGCTAATCCATGGCTTATTTCTTTTGCAATTTCATATCCTGAAATTGTTTCATTATATTCACGTACAGAATTATCCGGTAATGTTATTTTAATCATTTTAAATCCTCTTCAAATTCAAGAATGCAAAGATATAAATTCTTTGCCTAATTCATTATGCAAATCTTTAATAAATATTACTATTTTTAATCCCTATTTTGATTATTAACAATATTTTAAATTTATCATTAAAAATAATTCTTAAATTATGAAATCTGTAGTCAAATATGCTGTTATAATTTTACTGGTCTTTATTTCGCACAACTTATTTTCTCAAGAAATAATTAATAAAATTACTCTTGAAGATATTTTTATAAATAAAAAACTTACAGAACACACTGTCAGAGGGCTACGATCAATGAATGACGGCGAACATTTCACTACCCTTGAAGATAGCCGAAAAATTATAAAATTCAGCTATAAGACTGGTGAAGTTAGTGATATATTATTTAATACGATCGAATCTGATTTTAAAATTAAAAACTATGAATTTTCATCAGATGAATCAAAAATATTATTAGCTGTTAATGCAGAATTTGTATATAGAAGATCTTATACTGCCGAATATTATATTTATGATATTACTACTCAAAAATTAGAAAAATTAAGTAATAAAGGAAGACAAAAACATGCATCGTTCTCATCAAATGCATTAAAAGTAGCTTTTGTCAGAGACAACAACATATTCATAAAAAATCTTCAAACAAATGAAGAAAAACAAATCACCTTTGACGGGAAATTTAATAATCTAATTAATGGTGGAACTGATTGGGTTTATGAAGAAGAGTTTAGTTTTACGAGAGCTTTTTTCTGGTCGCCAAATGGAGATAAAATTGCCTATTATAAATTCGATGAAAGTGATGTTAAGGTATTTAACATGACCAAATATAATGAAGATCTTTATCCTGAGAATTACGCATTTAAATATCCAAAAGCAGGTGAAAAAAATTCTGTTGTAAGCATTCATGTTTTTGACTGTAAAAGCAACAATACCAATACAATGAATATTGGAAAAATAACAGATCAGTACATACCGAGAATAAAATGGACTACTGATAATAATAAATTAGCAATTATCAGGGAAAACAGATTGCAAAATCACATTGAAATACTTATTACGAATACTGATAACAGAAATTCGAAAGTTATTTACGAAGAGAAAAACAAATACTATATCGAAAGAATTGAAGATTGGTATATGACCATGACCGATGATGGAAAGTATTTCATTATCAATAGTGAAAAGGACGGATGGAATCACTTTTATTTATACGACATTGAAGGAACCCTTATAAATCAAATCACAAAAGGCGAATGGGATGTAACTGACTTTATTGGGATGGATAGTAAATCCCAAACCTTATATTATCAGTCTGCTGAAGAATCTCCACTTCATAAAGCAGTTTATTCAATTAACTTTAACGGAAGCAAAAAGAAAAAACTTTCAGCAAAAAAAGGAACTAATAAAGCTGTATTTAGTAAAGGTTTTAAATATTATATTAATTATTATTCGAATGCTAATACTCCAAAATACGTAACTATACATAATCAAAAAGGAAAATTAATCAGAGTTTTAGAGGATAATAAAAAATTAAATCAGGCAATTAAAGATTACAATTTCACAGCTCCTGAATTTTTCACTATAAATACTCCTTCGAGTAAATGGGACTTAAATGCTTACATGATAAAACCAAATAATTTTGATTCAGAAAAAAAATATCCAGTGCTAATGTTCCAATACGGAGGACCGGGATCGCAACGCGTAACAGACTCGTGGCCAAGATTTTTCGCGTGGCATCAAGTGTTGGCTCAAAAAGGCTATATTATTGTTTGCGTTGATAACCGGGGTACCGGAGCCCGGGGAGAGGAATTTAAGAAAATTACTTATGGGCAGTTAGGAAAATATGAAACAATCGACCAAATTGAAGCAGCAGAATATTTGAGCAACTTACCATATATTGATGAAAACAGAACCGGAATATGGGGATGGAGTTATGGTGGTTTTTTGTCAACATCCTGTTTATTGCACGGTGCCAATGTGTTTGAAATGGCTATTGCGGTTGCCCCTGTAAGTTCTTATCGTTTTTATGATTCAATTTATACCGAGCTGTACATGGGATTGCCACAAGATAATGCAGAAGGATATGATAACAACTCATTATTGTCGCATGTAGATAAATTAAAGGGGAAGTTATTGCTTATACACGGAACCGGAGATGATAACGTACATTTTCAGAATTCCATTGAACTGGTCAGGAAATTAACCGAAGCAAACAAACAATTTGAGTCGCAGTTTTATATTGATAAAGCACATAGCATTCGTGGAAGCAAAACACGATTACACTTATTTACGCGAATGACAAATTATATTCTTGAGAACTTATAATGATTAGTATCGAGTATCAAGATATTAGATGTTAGATTAATATTGATAATCTTGATATTTTTTTAACCCGGTTTTATTGATGTTAATATAATTTATTTAGTTTTGTAAAACTATTAAATGCCCAGATGGTGAAACCTGCCTGCCGGCAGGCAGGTTGGTAGACACATCGGGTAAAATTTAAATATATAATGCCCA
>JAUWQL010000135.1 GCA_030611105.1 Bacteroidales bacterium | reverse complement strand
CTCTTTTTATAAAGAAAAATGAAACGAAATTGTTAATAACACCGCATTTTTTTGTATTTTACAATCGAGACACAAAAACAGTTCATTAATTGTTAATAACGATAAATATATTCTGTTTTTCGAAACCAGCTAAATAATTACAATAATTCTAATTATAGAATTCCATTTTAAATTTACTAAAACAACACTATCTATCCTTATTCATTAATAAATACCAAAATTCCGGAAGAATATTTCTATTGACAAATATCTTCTTATTTCGTAACTTTTCGTTTCAAAAACAGTACATATAAAAATAAATCTTAATCTCGTAATCATGAAAAAAAATCTACTTAATTTATTATCAATAAACATTATTTTTATTTTTTTATTTTCAGCAAATCAGTTATATGCACAAGATCCGGCCACAGAAACCTTAAGCAAAGATGAACTTAAACTTTTAAAACTTGAAGAAAAAGTAAAACGCACACAAGATAAAATTGCTGCTACCGAAGCTAAAATAGCCTATGCCGATAGTTTAATACAAGCAGGATTTGAAATGGCTAATGAAGCCAGTAATGAACTCCGAGTTATAGAAGGTGAAGAAAAACTCTTTGTAAAAGAAAATAATAATCAACGAAAAATTTTAGTAAAAAAATTAAAAAAAGCTGACGATGATGATGTGAAATCTATTGAAACAGAGTTAAAAGCTCTTGAAAGGAGTTACAAATCTGAGATAAAAGCTTTTGATAAAAGATATAGTGTAGAAGAAAAGAAATTAGTAAAAGCGAAATCAAATAATGTAAAAGGAAAAGAAAAACTAAAACAGTATAATCCCAAGTTAAAAGAATATCAAAAAGCGTTGGAATTAGCAAAAGAACAACTAGAAGAATTTAAAGCTGAAAAGGATTTGGAATAGATTCTAAGTTTATTCGAATGTAGCAAATAGCATAAAAACCCTGCGGATATTTAATGCAACAAAACACAAATTGGCAGTTTGCAGGATACAGGATATCAATTATAAATTACAATTTTAGCCAGTAGATACGAAATGCATTCCGTATCTACTGATATTATTTTTATCCTATAAACCTCGCTCCAGCTAAAGCAACACCAATACCTAATATTGCCGACATAGCAATTATTGGAATTATTGCTTTTTTATCGTTTGAGAAAACCATGAATATTATTGGGATGATTGCCATTTCACCTATTATTAATCCTTTTAACCATGGTTCTATATTCCAATTAACGAAAGGAATTATTAAGCCCAGAACTACCCAGTGAGTGAAAGCTGATAGATTTGTAAACTTGTCAAGTTTTTGAATAAGCATTGGAATAACATCAATTATTCCTGCTACTATCCCAATGATTAATGCAATAAAAATGTCGTTCATAATAATATATTGTTTGATCTGGGATCCTAAAATAAGAATTTATTTTAAAGAATTGAAGGTTCCGAAGGATAAATATCGGGGTTTGTATTTTGAATTGCATCATTCAATAAATCAATCAGATTATTTTTATCTTTAGACAAAGTACCTTTTAAGAACAGATTATTAGAAACATGATTGCTTCGGTAAATAACATTTTTAACGTTCATATTTTCAATAAATAATTTTAATTCTTCGAAAAGTTCAATAATTGTCTGCTGTTGATAATCTCCATTAAACCTGTTTTGAAAATGATCTAATCCATATGGTAAACTCAAAGTAAGTGTAGAAAGAAATTTTGGATTAACTTTATTAATAATCTCGGCAGATTTCAAAGCATGCTGTTTTGTATACTTTTTCCCTCCAAGTCCGTTAATTATCATAATTGAGGTATCAATACCAGCATCATGAGCTTTATGTATTCCTTCAAGGGTTGTATTAAACGTTTCTCCCTTGTTTATAAGTTTAAGTAAATCATCATCACCGGTTTCTATTCCAATATAAAGTAGTTTTAATCCCAGATTTCTTAATTCTTTAAGTTCATTTTCTGATTTGATTAAAATATCTTTTGGTAAAGCATAAGATGATATTCGCTGTAGTCTGCCAAACTGATTATTGATTTCATTAATAATCGGGATTAATTTATTGGCCGATAAAACAAATGCATTACCATCTGCTAAAAATATTTTCTTAACTCCTTTATAAACTTTTGACAGGGTCTCAATTTCAGGTTTTAAATCTTCCAAACTTCGTGCTTTGAATTTTTTAGATGTGTACATTTCGCAAAAAGCACATTTATTCCATGAACAACCTAAAGTAGCTTGCAGAATGGCAGAACGGGATTCGCCGGGTGGGCGAAAAACAGGTTCATCGTATTTTATAGCAGAAAAGAACATTATTAAAAAAATTAATTATTAATTGGATTACCTTCCTGCCTGGCTGTCACATTCGGTTTATTATTCAATACCATATTTTTTTAGTTTTTTGTAAAGAGTTGATTTTTCCAGTCCTATGTTTTCGGCGGTTTCTTTAATTTTCCATTTATTTTGCTCTAAATGGTACTTGATATATTGTTCTTCATAAGCCTGTACACTAGTAGAGAATTGGTCTATCTCTATTAATTTTTGCAAATTCCTGTCTGCCTTTTTTGGTTGCTTGCTAACCACTTTATTAATAATCGCATTGGTTATGGTTTTTTCAGTAATATGGTTATTAGTAATAACAAGGTTTTCACAGAAGTTTTTAAGTTCTCTTATATTTCCCGGCCAACTGTATTCCAACAATTTGTTTTTAATATTCTTCAGGCCGGCATTAATAGAAACATTATATTTTGCCTTATACTTATCAAAAAAGAAATTCATCAAAAGAATAATATCAGAATCACGTTCTCTTAAAGGTGGTAATACTATTTTATTGCCTTCCATACGATAATATAGGTCTTCCCTGAATTTGTCCTTATCGATAAGCTCATGTAAATTTTTATTGGTACCAAAAATAAAACGAGTATCTGTTTTTTTCACATCCCCGCCAAGCACCTGAATTTCACCATATTCCAGGGTGCGCAATATTTTAGCCTGTGCTATATAGTTAAGGTTGGAAATTTCATCCATGAAAAGTGTTCCATTGTGGGCTTTTTCTATATAACCCGTCTTGTCTTTACCGGCCTCGGTAAAAGCACCCTTTTTATAGCCAAATAATTCCGATTCTATTAAACTTTCAGGTATCGCACTGCTATTAATAGTAATGAAAGGCTTGTCTGTCCTTTTCGATTTCCAGAACAGGTGGTTGGCAACAATTTCCTTCCCTGTGCCTGTTTCCCCTTCAATTAACACGCTAAGATCCGTAGGTCCGTATTTTTCGATAAATTCTTTTACCTTTTTAATTGCAGGCGAATCGCCAATAAACGGTATTAACGGTACAGAACTTTTTCGCAATTGTTTATTCTCTATTTCAAGGGCATGGTTGTAATCTTCCTGCTTTTTTGAATTAATAGCCTGTTTAACGTTAAGTACAAAACTGTGCTTATCGAAATTTACTTGTTTATCAATAAAAGCATAAGCTCCAAGTTGGATAGCTTTAACTGATTGTACCCTTGTAGCATTTCCTGTAATTACAATAACTTTAGAATGAAAGTCTCCTGATTCTTTAAGTTTTTCATAAACATCAAGGCCGTTTAACTCACTGTTCTTTAATTCAATATCAAGTATTACCAAATCCGGGCCAATTTTTCTATATAAGCTGAAAAATGCGGTACTGTTGTTTGCAATATGCATATCATAACCTTCGTTTTGCAGAAACAGGCTGTATTGCTTTGCCAGATTTTCGTTATCCTCCAGTATTATTATTTTTCCTTCCATAGTACAGGTACATTTATTGGTTATAAGGCAGTATTACAGATACCTGAAATTCATTATTTACATAGTTTATAGAAAAATTGCCCTGATGTTTTTCTATAATTTTCTTTGCTATAGGAACTCCTAGTCCAGAACTGTTTTTCTTCATTGAAAATCCGATTTCTTCAATCTTGTTTATTACATCTAAATCCATTTTACATGGATTGGATATTTGTAGGTATAGTTTATTATTGCTTTCTGAAAGTTGGACATTCACATAGCCTTTATTATCTATTTCGTCCAGTGCATTAATAATCAAGTTTGAAATTGCCATTTTTATCAAATTCTGGTCCAATTGTAATATACCATTGCTAATTCCATGATTAAAACTTATTTTATCATAAAGCGGATGATTCAGGTAACTGAAAATGATTTCTTCTATAAAATGAACACTGTTAGTTTCTTCTTTATATAATTTGTTAATATGAGAAAATTGAGTTAATTTTTTCATTTGCCCGGAAACATGCATCAGGTCTTTGTTTATCTCCTGAAAATCTGTTTTGTATTTATCATACAATTTGTCACCTACAAGATGCTCTTCAAAATTAGATAAATGGAAAGTGATTAGTAGCACTTGATTTTTCAGGTCATGCGCCAGGGTTTGTATAATTGGAAACTCTTCGTGAGATTCTATTTCATAAATTTCAACTTTTAAAAACAATAAATTCTTTTTTGAAAATAAAGTTACATCATCTGAAATCTCTTCTAATATCTTATAAAAATGAGCCTTTTTATCTGAATATTTTTTTGGCAACTTGTAGTATTTGGTAATATTCCCCTGTATCTTCCAGAAATAAAACCTGCCGAATAGAATATTTAAAATTGCATAACTGTTGATGCTTGAAGGAATAGGAATTGAAACAAGCCTTTTAACAATAAAATAAATCAGCAATAGAATAATTTCAATAATAAAAATAATTACAAGTGTTGTGTTAAGATAATAATCTTTATTAAAAACTAAATTGTATAGTGTAGGCTGAACAATGCCTTTATCTTCCTTAGAAATATTAACAATCATTAATTCGTTATTATGAAAAGCAAATGGCATAAAATCCAGCTTAAACCTGCTTGTAAAAAGCTGATTAAGGTCATTGTCATAAATTGCTAAAGGGCTTGTTATAATATATTCTTCTCCAAACATATTATGATAAAATGCTAAATTGTTCTTTATATCTGTTTTAACTGATTTTGTTTTTAATAATTCTAAATCTTTTGAAAAGGTATGAACTCTAAATTCATCATCCGAAGAATCAAAAATCCTGATAGTGTGATCATCGGCTTCAGAAAAGCCTATAACACTCTTGCATTTCGTTTTCAGTTTCCTGATTTTATTAATATTCAAATCATAAACCAGAAGCTCTCTTTCTGTATTTTGATAAGGCAAATAAGCCCCCAGCAAAAGTTGGTTTGTTTCTTTTAAATAAAGAAATTTCATGGAAATAAATTTCTCTTTTTCCACATATTCCAGTTTCCTGTCGTTCACTATTTTATTTTTACCTTTTGAATCAATAATCCTGACATAAGCATAAAATGGTAATCCAACATCATCAGCTTTTTGCAGATAATTCATTTCAGGTTGCGAACCAGGCGAGTAGCTGCTAAAAATAAGCTCTTCACTTCCATCATGGTCAATATCAACTATTTTAAAATCCCTTAAAATACATGCAAACTCTCTTTCCCATATTAGTTTTTTATTTTTCTCATCATAACAGATGAGTTTCGTGTTTAAATACCTGTGTCCGTGTATACAAATAAGAATATCCTTATTATTGTCGTTATTGGCATCCAGCTTTCCAATTACGCTAGCTGGTAAAAACCCCCTGTTTTGATAATTTGGTAATCCAAAAATAAGCTCCTGATAAAATTTATTTCTTCTATAAAACATAATAAGCTGTACAATATCATTCTCTGTAAAATTTTTACCTGTTGCATTATTAAACTCACTGATATATTCTTCTATATCAATATCTTCATTTGTAATATATGGTGGGTAATAAAACTTTATATCATGAAAAGATTTCTCTGATATGTTTAATTTAAAACCGTCAAGGTAATTTTCAATGTACAAGCTATCTTCAGGTGAATTAAATATCTTTAACGGGTAAAACTTAACATCATTTATTTCAAAGATACTATCCTGTAGTTCATTATAATCTTTAAATTCATAAATAAATTCAAGTTTCGTATCAAGCCTGTTGTGTTTAGTTTTCCATGCTTTTAACAGGTAGTATTTGTTTCCATCTTTGGTTACCACCGTATATATTGCTCCATGTACTGTATCAACATAGATAGTATTATTATAATAGCTAATCAACCCATTTAATGAACAATATTTTTTATGCGAGGTGGAAATCAATTTTCCATCAGCTGATTTTAAATATATAATCATTTGTTTATCACGTTCATCTATAATAAACAAGTCGTATTCATCAGGATTGTTTGCATTATTAATTAACGCAATTTGTTTTGTAAAGGGTATTATGTATGAGTTTTCCTTTGAAGAATTATATAATATTTCATTAGCTCTGAATACAACTCTTGGGTATAAACAAATAAGCACAATCTGAATTACTAATACCAGTAATACAAGATAAATGATGCGGAACTTTAAATTTTTCAGGCTTTTCTTTTTCAACTTTTTTAAATAATATTGATTTGTTGTGAGTTCGATAATGTGAGGTTTACGACAAATTTCCCTAATTACTTAATAATTTAAATAATCTTGTATGTTATCTTTGTGAATTCTTAGTGTTTTAGTGTCTTGGTGGCGAATATTTTCCTGCCACTAAAGCTCAAAAACACAAAGATACACAAAAAGGGAAATTTGTCGTACACCCATAATATATTATATAACGTATCTCCATGATTCCAATTTTTATACCAAACAATTCCAAAATTGCTCAATCCTGCTAAAATCAAGCTATACTTTTTTCTAATAATAATATCTTTTATAAAAATACACAGAAGGGCTCAAATATTTTTGATTTTTTTCAAATATAGTGGATTTTTTTCCACTTATATCTCTTCAGTTGAAATTTAATCTGATATAAATATTTGATTAAAGGCAAATTATATCAAATGGCATATATTTTGGGTTCAAAAAAAAACATTATTAACAAACATTATTAACAATAACTTAAAAAATTTAAAAATTATGAAAAGATTAACATTATTAATTTTAGCTTTTGCAATGTTTACAATTTTTAGTTGTGAAAAAGATGAAGATGAAGATATTTATTTGGGTACTGCCTATATTGGGCAATCAATTCCGGTAGATACGAAATACTCCTATTCCGAGGGCACCTATTCAGCATGGATCTCATTTATTGACCAAAACAGCTACACCTGGGGACAAGAAGATGTGCAAGGAGATATGAGTATGATTGTAGATTGTGAATACAATACAACAAGCGGCGAATTTTCTGATAGCATGTTAGTTACTAATGGTGACGATACTTATGGTGCAACCAAATATTTTCCAACTTCATTTTGTATAGACGATATGAATAAAATGTACCTTATTACTTTTGATGCACAAAAAGATACTAACCTCACTTTTCCTCATACCATTGCTGAAAAACTAACAGGATCGGAGGGAAATCTTGAGGGTACTTATAAATCAAATTTTAAATCGAACAATTGGTTTTCTAATGCAGATGGTTTAGCAGAAAGTATAATAGAAGCTGAAGTGAATTATACATATAGTACAGGTACTTTTTCCGGCACTTATACAACCAGAACTATTATGGAATCAACATTAAGTATACCTGAATATGGAATCGAAATTGGTTCATCAGACATTACCAACACCATAAATTTTAGTGGCACATGGGAATATAATAAGACAGACAACACTATTAGTGAAACAATAACTTCACCTATAGTTAGTAACTATACGTACACACCATATTGGGTTTCTTATAATAATAAACTTTATTTGGTAACTTCTTTAACCAGATTTTATCAAAAAGATGATGCTGGTAAATAAATTTTAAAAAATATTAATTATGAAAGATTCAACCATTTTATCAATGGCTCTTAAACGTTTTTTTGCTTATTTTATTGATGTATTTATTCTTTTTATTCCTATTACTTTAGTTGCTTACTTAGGTTTTGGGTTAGTTTTAACTAGATTAATTACAATTGTAGTCTTTTGGTTATATTTTGCATTAATGGAAAGTTCAAAAAGACAAGGAACTCTTGGAAAAAATATTCTAAAAATTAAAGTAGTTAATGAACAAGGAAACGTAATTTCATTTGGGAAAGCAACAATAAGGCATCTTGGGAAAATACTTTCTGGGTTAATTTTTCTAATTGGATTCATTATGATGTTTTTTACAAAGAAACAACAATGTTTGCATGATCTAATAGCTAAAACTCTTGTAATAAAAAAGGATGAATATCTTATTGAAGATAATGAACACAAAGAAATTAGTGATCCTCAAAAAAGCACGGAAAAATTTAATCTAACATCGAAATCGAAAATTTTAATGGTTTTACTTTTGTGTTTGTTGATTGGTTCAATTATTTCTACAACAAGTGCTTTAAAAGCTAATAAAACAGCTAAATATCATAGTGCCAGAACAAGCACAACTTCAGCAATAAAGCTTTCTACTGGGGAATATAAATTGCAGAACTTTTCCCAAGCTGAAGTAGAGATGCATAAGTATAAAAAAATTATGTATAAGAAAAAAGTATCTATGTATTCAATAACTGCTGTTATCTTAATAATAAGTTTTTTTATCTCTCTGGTAATTTTCTTAAAATTAATTAGAACAAAAGAATGATAATTTCCAATGCTTTTTGCACTTTGTATATGGATTTTTTTGACAGGAGCACTTGGAATAGGATAACACAAAATGAAGGGGAAAATATTTAAAAAATAGAAAACACGAACGCACCGCTTTTAATTAAATTAGTACAAATTGACAAATTACAAACTTAAAAAAATTAAAAAGATGAAAAGAATTATTCTAGTATTATTTACAGCACTATTATTTACAGGTGTATTGAAAGCACAAGACAGGACATTTAACAAGTTTGATATTGGTATGGGCATGGGTATCAATTATGGAGGATTAGGATACACTATGGCATTTGCACCTATTCCATATATATCAATTGAAGGAAGTTTTGGATACAATTTAGTTGAGCCTGTTGTGGGTGGTGCAATTAATGTTTATGTTATTCCTAAAGACAATACAAAATTGTATAGCCTAGCAGTAAAATCGATGTATGGATATAATGCAGCCATATTAGTAGCAGACGGTGATTTGGAAAGTAAATCATTTTATGGTTTTAGTTTTGGCTTAAGTAATGAGATAAGATTTGGAAAGCGAAAAAGAATTGGGATAAATTTAGATTTAATTATACCATTACGTTCAAATGAGGTTGATGAATATTGTGATGAATTGGCTGCTTCTGGTTACGAAACAGCTGATTTATTTCCAATTGGAATGAGTCTTGGTTTTCATTTTGAATTTTAGTTTTTCGTATATAGTATTCGAAGTTTTATAGAACATTAATTATTTCAATTGCTTCATATTTACACAATAAGGATTTATAAACTTAAAAATCAAAAAGATGAAAAGAACAAATTTAGTAGTATCAGGATGTTTATTAATTGCATTTTTATTTACCAGTTGTGCTGTTAATAGGAAAGTATCCTATGATACAATTAAAACAGACATTGTTGCAAATGCTAATTTTACCTATTCTATAGCAACACATGACCAGCGTGAAGTAGTTTTAAATGGAAACAGAGATGAAAAATTTGTTGGATATATGAGGTCTGGAGTTGCTATTGCTTACCCTATTGGGACTGAAAGCGGAAAAAACTTTTCAGATGACTTTTCAGTTGTTATTAAAAATTCTTTAAACGAATCAGGTAATCAAGCTCAAATTATACAAACCAGGTACTCTGATACGAAACAAAAAATACTTAATAGCCTTGTTAATTCGCAAAGTGATCGTTTGCTTTTATTTACAGTAACAAAGTGGAGAAGTGACTCAAAGCCAAATGGAATGCTTTATGGGACAGAGGTAATCTGGAGTCTTTTAGTTGAGATATTTAACAATAAGGGAGAATTACTTGCATCAAATAGTACTGATGGAATAGACCCTGATTTAGATTTAGGTATGTCAGGTTCAATCAAAAAAATACAAAAAACTGTAAATAACAAATTTAAGGAGAAGATTAATTTATTATTAAACAAGCCTGATATTAAAGAGGCTTTGAATGTAAAATGAAAAAACAAGTTATTAATATTAAAAAATCACTAGTGTCCGATTAAAATAATTAAAAAGAGGGTACTCCCCAAAGGTTTCCCCTCAAAGTTGTAATATTGTTTTTACAGAAACATAATACAACATGAACAAAAATACAGAAATAAAATTTGTCGGACAGCCGATATTCA
>JAUWQL010000185.1 GCA_030611105.1 Bacteroidales bacterium | reverse complement strand
ACCGGTAGGTGGTATCAGTTTAGTCCCTTATTAAAAAAAATAGGGACAGTTTCTTATACTAACCCTGTTTCGAGACGCTAAATTTGAATGTTTTATAAAATAATAGCAAGTAGATATTTAAGTTTCTATTACGATTAGCTTTATTAATTACTCAGATAACTATGCCTTAATTGCCAAATTATTCGTAAATTGTAAAAATCTAAATTTATTCTATTTAACATTATATTGCCTGTTCCTGATTTTTTGGTGAATTATTTATATACACATATAGACGATTTGATATTAAATTTTAAATAAGAAAACCTAAATAAAGGCACTTACATGTTTTTGAAACGGACTTTAGGAGATTCTCTGAAACCCATTGGATAACATCATTAAATATTCCGTGAAAAAGTACACGTACAGATTATCATATAGGATGTATATGTAGTTTAAATCAGTGGACATAGTTAAAATATATGTAAGTTCACACTTCTACAATCGTTGGTAACAATTAAAATATCATAAAACATGAGAAATAATAAAAATGAAAATTATAGCAAGTTAAGACTCTCAGAAATATCCAATAGGGTAAAGAATATTCCGCAGCTTAAAGATAATTTCCTTTGTATCTATACAACAGGAAGTTATGGCAGGCTTGAGGCATCAAAGAATTCTGATTTGGATTTATTCTTTTTAGATTCTAATGGAAATAAGCCTACTAACAACATTGATAAAACATTAATTAATGCTGAGGTAATTAAGATTTGTAGAGCTATGGAACTCCCTGAATTCAGTAAAGATGGAGGTTATTTAACTATTCATAACATTGGTAATATTAAAAATGAATTAGGTAGTCCTAACGATGACTATTATAATTATTTTACAGCTAGAATGTTATTACTTCTTGAAAGTAAGCCAATTTATAACGATGAACTACATTTAAGTTGTTTAGAACAAATTATTAAACCTTATTATGTGGATTTTCATGACCACTCTCAAAGTTTTAAACCTATTTTCCTTACTAATGATATAATTCGTTTCTGGAAAACTTTATGTTTGAATTATGAGCATAGAAGAAAAAGAAAAAGAAAGAAAGAAGGAGATATTGTAGATAAAAATGTTACTCATTCTAAAAATTTAAAACTACAGTTTAGCCGGAAATTGACTTGCTTTTCATTTATTTTACAATTAGCTAGTTTCAACGGTACTATTAATGAGAAGGACATTCTTGATATTGCAAAACTAACACCATTGGAAAGAATAAATAAGTTAAAAATAGATATTTCAGGAATTGAAAGTAAAGTTCAGAAAGTATTAGATTTGTATCATTGGTTTTTAAGCATAACTCAAATTCCAAGTGACGAAATGTTAAAATGGTTATCTGATAAAAATTTGAGAAACGAAGCTTTTGACAAAAGTCGAGAATTTGGATTAGACTTATTTGATGTTTTACAAACCGTTGATAAGCAAAACATTTTAACAAAACTTCTTATATGAATACCTCATTTTATGTTACTTACCCATCAAATGAGAATGTCAGGAATCTCATTAATGCCATTCGAGTGATTGCAGAGGAAAATCAAAGGACTCAAGTTCATATTACCGTAAGGGGCCCTTATAAAAAAAGAATAAGTGAGAAAAAAATCAAGGAACTTTCATCTGTTATTAATGGAGAACAAATAAAGATTATAGATGTAGATAATTTTTTTGATTCTAATCAAAATACAGTTTTTTTTAAGTGTGAAGAAAATTTGAATTTAAAAAAAATTTGGAAAAAGACATCGTTTAAAGAATACAATCCACATATAACTATCTATAATGGTTTGGATAATTTTTTTGCTCGTGAAATTTTCAAGGTTTTAAAACAAGACTTCAAGCCATTTAAATATAAAATAAATGAATTATCATGGTTAGAGCCAAAGAGCAAAGAAAAGCTTGAATTATTTCATTTAAAGGCAGTGATTGATTTTAAAAAAATATCCGAAATTTTAGGATGTGAAATTAATTTGACTATAATAAAAAACATGAACCAAAAAAATAGATTGAAATTTGTTTCTAAACTTTCTAATAAATTATATGAATCTAAATGACCAATTGATAATAACTGTTGTCAATAAACATAGGCTAAAAAAAGCGGATATAAAGTGTTAATATGAAACGAATTACAATAAATATATAATGGTATGGTCTGAAAAGTTGGTACGCTAAATTGCCAACCAATTTTTAGTCTAAATCGTTAACAAACATTAGGTATGATGTCAGAATCCAAATGGTATAGATAGCTCTATTTAATAATAAACGTTACGGTAGTAATAAAATTAATGAGATACCTGGGTTTGAAAAGAATACATTATTGTTTTTGTAAGATTTATATCATGAAAAGAATTGGAATTAATATTAAAAAAGGAAAAATAGAGTAATTAAGCTTTTAGTGGATAATGTTATATTGTAGAATATGAGGACTTTATTGCTATTGAGCGGTGGGATAGATTCAACAGCCACACTCGAATTATTATTAGAAAATAGATATGATACGACTCTTTTGTTTATAGATTATGGACAAAAGGCCAAAAAAATGGAATATGCTTCGGCTTTAACTTTGGCTAAATACTATAAATGTGAAATTAATAGAGTTAAGTGTAGCAACAATTTAAATTTCCGGGAAGGGGAAATTATAGGAAGGAATTTATTTTTAATATCAACAGGTCTGCTTTATGCATCAAATAATTATGAATTTATTGCAACTGGAATACATTCAGATACCAAGTATGTAGACTGTAAGCCAGATTTCATTGCAAGAACTCATAGTATTATAGAGTTAATAAGTAATTATCAAATTAAATTGATATGTCCATTGTTAAACTGGAAAAAGATCGAAGTTTACGAGTATTGCTTGAAAAAAGAAGTACCTATTGAATTATGCTATAGTTGTGAAAATGGTGGTGAACAACCTTGTCAAAAGTGTAATTCTTGTAAGGATATAAAATTATTAAATGAATATAAAAAGCAGAAAAATAATACTTAGCAACGGCGCTGAAATTGAAACTCCTTTATTGATTCCATCCTTTTCAAGTAAAGGATATAGGTTTCGAAAAACGAAAAGTGGGAAGGTGGTTTCTGAATGTAAAAGTATAATTAAAACAAACGCTACATATTTGACATCAACTATTCTGGTCAGTGCATATGATATTTACTACAAACATATTCCTGTACCTTTTTCAAAGATAAAACTGTTTCCTGAATTTACTATTATTGATAGTGGTGGTTATGAAACAAATGAAGGATATGGTTTTTCTGAAGTATTTAAGTTTCCTATTACAGCTAAAGATTGGAGCACTTCTAAATATAAAGAAGTTCTAAATGAATGGTCAGCTAGGTACCCTGCGGCAATAGTATGTTATGACCATGGCGAGGACAGGAGAACTAAAATTGAGAATCAAATTAAAAGGGCAAATAAACTATTTCAAAAGTATACCAGATTTGCAAAAATATTACTTTTAAAATCAATCAAAAAGAACGAATACATACCAGAGAATGATATTATTGAGAATATCCCTAATTTTAAGGACTTTGACATTTTGGGATTTACAGAAAAAGAACTTGGTGATTCAATGCTTAATAGGCTGAAATTTATTATACACCTCAGGAAAAAAATGAATGAATCGGATATTTCTATTCCTATACATATATTTGGTAGCCTTGACCCAATTACAAGTGTATTGTATTTTTTAGCTGGTGCTGAAATTTTTGATGGTTTGACCTGGTCAAGATATGGATATAAAGATGGTAATGCAGTGTATACACAAAATTATGGGTTTGTAGAGTTTGGTAATGAAGAGAAGGATTATATTGTAAGAGATCTGACATATGCAAAGAATATAAATTACTTAAAAAGATTAACACAACAAATGAAATCATTTGCAGCAACTGGAGGAAATGATTTTAATATCTTTGAATCAAACAGTAAATTATTTAAGAAAGTTAATAAATTAATACATTAATTATGGGTGGAGGTTCAGGATTCACATACTCAGATACTTCTGATCTTAATAAGAAGCTTAAGGAATCACAAGACGATTTGGCGCATCAAAACTACGACTCTGAAGTAAATGCATTATTAAATGAACAACTTATTGATGCAAATAGAAGAGAAACGGAGGCTCTTAATAAACATATGGAAGAGATAAAGAAGGCCATTGAAAAAGAATTTGAAGATTCTGAGTCAATAATATCTCGATTTGGAGGGTCTATTTCAAAACACACATATGTAGATGGCTTAAGTGATATTGATGTACTTGTTATAATGAATAATACTGACTTAAAAAACAAATCTCCTGAAGAAATAAAAAAGTATTTTCATGATAAGCTGAAACAACGATTTTCAAATACAACAATTGATAAAGGAAATCTTGCAGTAACGGTAAATTTCAATGACATGCAGATTCAATTATTGCCAGCAATTAAATATGAGAGCGGTGTAAAAATTGCAAATAGAATTGGAACTGAATGGTCAAATATTATTAGACCGCATGTGTTTTCTAGAGCTCTAAGTATTAGAAACAGTAAGCTTAATGGGAACTTAATACCCATAATTAAATCAATAAAATCCATAATATCAGATTATCCGAAGGAAAGAAAACTGTCTGGCTATCACGTAGAAGCACTTGCTTATGAAGTTTTTTCAAACTATAATGGAAAGCTAAATAAAAAAGAAATGATATCACATTTTTTTGAAAATGCACCGAATAGGGTTAGAAATCCAATAAAAGATAGAACGGGCCAATCAAAATATGTTGATTCATATCTTGGAGGAAAAACTAGCTTAAATCGACTTATGGTTGCAGATTCATTAGAAAGAGCAAATAGAAATATAAAAGACGCGGATAATAATTTATATATTGATTTTTGGAAATCATTTTTATAATGAAAGAGTTAATAAGACAAAGAAGAGTAATCGATATGATGATTACAATGCATTCTATTATTGCAAAACGTAATAAAAACTGGGCACTGTTTTTCGATTTGATTTTACTTCTCTTTGCTGTATTATTAAACGCTTTAGTTTTTGTCGATTATAATGTATTAGGAATAAAGGATGTTAAAATAGTCGAAAAGATAATTGGTGTAACATCTATTGTTATATTTTTTATTTCTCTTGTGGTTTTGCGGGTAGAATGGAAGAAAATTGCTGAAAAGCATAAGATTGCAGTCGATCAGTTAACTGAATTAAAAATTCAATACAATCTTTTATTTGAAGATACTAAAACACCTACAAGGAAGAAAATCAATGTGTTTTCAAAGAAATATATAGATACATTAGGAGCTATTGTAAAAGTGCCAAATTCAAAATTTAATAGGTTAAAGAAAAAGCACTATTACAAAATTGAGTTGAGTAAGCTAATAACAATTAATCCAGCAATTCCGTTATTCATATTAAAGTTGTGCTTATCTTTCAAAGGAATAAAGGAATATAAATATGAAAAAAACAAAGAAGACCATAAATCTGGCTAGGTTCTACTTTAAAGTAAAACAAGAAGTTATTGATGCAGGGTATTCAAGTGAAATTGATTGGCAAGAAAAGGTTTGTTTTATGAGTATTGGAAAAAGGATATTTTTAAGGGAATTTGCCTGGGTTGTTCTTTCTTGCGGGATGAGTGAAAAGGTTATTCGTTCAAAGTTTGATGACATTTCAGATATATTTTTGGATTGGAAATATCCTGAAAAAATCATTAAGAAAAAAAATACATACCTCAAAAAAGCATTAAAAGTATTTGGCAATTCCAAAAAAATTGAAGCTATACTTTATATGGCTGAGTATATAAACAATGTTTGTTTCAGTGATGTAAAAAAGGAAATAGCATTACATGGGCCAGATTATCTACAACAGTTTCCTTATATGGGGCCAGCAACTTCCATTCATTTTTTAAAAAACATAGGTTTTTCTTTAGCAAAACCAGATAGACATTTAATTAGAATATCAAAGCATGTAGGGTATTGTACACCAGCTGAAATGTGCTCTGAATTATCAGAACTGACTTATGAGAGAATTGAAGTAATAGATCTTGTTTTTTGGAGATATGCAACATTGAAAAATACCTATTTAGATGAAATAAAAAAATATATTGCATGATTATTTATTAAAGATTTCATAATTGAAAGTAAGTTGGACTAACGTTTGCTGACGCTGTGTTTAAGTAATAGCGGGGAAAGTAGTAAATATTAAGGTTTGTGGCTTGCACCAAATTCATTTCGGGTTAATAGTAAAGTGCTCCGTAATTCACAACTACTTCATGCGTGTGCCGAGAAGCAGTGATCGGCAATTTATATCACTGCATGCTGTAATTGAGATGGTGGAATTCTCCAACGGGAGAATGATCCACCGAAGTCGTCTTACAGGAGGGGGCTTTAAACCACCTAAAGGTGCTGTGGTAAAGAGCCATGGTGCTG
>JAUWQL010000157.1 GCA_030611105.1 Bacteroidales bacterium | reverse complement strand
TACTATGAAAGTTAGGGCTGTTCCTATTAAGATTAATGCTCTTGAAAATCTGAGATTCTCTGGTAATAATGCATATAATACCAGGATAATTAAAGTCCCAATTGTTATTCCTTTTAGAAGGTTTGTTAATTTGATTTGTCTCGAATATCCTCCATTAAACCAAATACTTGTTATCCATATTAATATGTAAGACGGAACTGCAAAAAGAAGAAATTCGTCGGGATATTGACCATCTCCATGGAATTTATAATTTTCCCAAATTGGTTTAATTAAATAGTAACTAAAAAATATTATTGTAATATCTAAAATTGGAAGAAAAGCATTTTTCACAAATCGATTTAAAACTGCAATAAAAGCCCTGAAATAAATTGCAATATTAATTAGTAAAGAAAAAGATTTTGCGTTTTTATCAGATAAATGTTTTTGTGCAAAAATTATCATTGCATTGTAAAACATAAAAACGTAGTTGAGACTTCCTTTTTTAGTACTTTCTCCTTTATAATGAATTATTGTTGTTTCAGGATAATAATAATTTTTATATCCGGCTTTATTTATTCGGTAAGATAAGTCGATATCTTCGCCATACATGAAATAATCTTCATCTAGTAAACCTGTTTTTTCAAGAGTTTCTTTCCTAAGAAACATGAAAGCTCCTGGTAAAATTTCTATTTCGTTTGTTTCATTATCATTAAGATGTCCTAAATAATATCTTGCAAATTTTTTAGACTTCGGAAACAAGCCCGAGAATCCGAAAATCTTATAAAAAGCAACTTTGGGAGTTGGTAACCCTCTTTTTGATTCCGGTAAAAATCGGCCTTTACCATCAATCATTTTAACAGTTAATCCTCCAGCCTCAGGTTTTGAGTCCATAAACTGAACACATTTTTCAAAACTATCTTCTTCAATAACAGTATCAGGATTTAATAATAATATATATTGTCCTTTTGCTAGATTTATGGCTTGATTATTGGCGTAAGAAAATCCATGATTTTTTTTGTTTTCAATAAGATTAACCTCGTGAAATCTTTCCCTTACCATAGCACATGAACCATCAACAGAATTATTGTCAACAACAAAAACTTCAGCGCTGAAGTTTTTTGTGGCATTAAAAACAGAAATTAAGCATTGTTCCAAAAAATGCTTAACATTATAATTAACTATTATAACTGATAGTTTTACCATATAATAACAAGATGAAATACAAATATAAGGAAATGTTGGAAGTTAAATTAGATTCATCAATTGACAAATTAATAAATATGTTATAAATTGTTAATGTTTTAATAAAAAAATGAACTAAAATGAAAATAGTTGATTTAACAGATGAAAATAAGAAACTGTTTTATGAATGTCTTGAAGACTGGTCTGATGAAATGAAAGAGGCCGGAAATCATAAGGAGTGCTGGTGTAATAAGATGGAGAACAAAGGACTTAGAGTTAAGTTAGCCCTTGATGATAATGGGAAAGTTGGAGGCATGATTCAATATGTTCCAATTGAGTATTCATCTGCCGAAGGTGAAGGCCTGTATTTTATTAATTGTATTTGGGTTCACGGCTATAAAAAGGGAAGAGGAAATTTTCAGAAAAAAGGGATGGGAAAGGCTTTGCTTCAGGCTGCAGAGAATGAAGTAAAAGAAAAAGGAGCAAAAGGAATAGTCGCCTGGGGAATTCCTTTACCATTCTGGATGAAAGCAGCATGGTTTAAAAAGCAAGGTTACACTAAAGTGGATAAACAGGGATTCTTTGGACCTGTTCTATTATGGAAACCATTTGTTGATGATGCAATTCCTCCCAAATGGATCAACCAAAAGAAAAATCCTGAGAAAATACAGGGTAAGGTAACTATATATGGATTTATAAACGGATGGTGTCCTGCTCAAAACATTGTCTTTGAAAGAGCAAAAAGAGCTGCATCAGAATTTGGTGATAAAGTAATATTCCGGGAGATAAATACATTTGACAGAGAAGTCTTATTGGAATGGGGAATAGCCGATGCATTATATATTGATAATAAGCAGATAAGAACAGGGCCTCCGCCATCTTATAATAAAATTAAGAAAAAAATAGAAAGGCAAGTTAATAAACTTAAAATGCCTAAAATAACTACTAAACATTTTAGCTCATTTTAGGCATTTTAAATTTTAATTTATTTTAGATACCCATTTCTTCTTTAATTACTTCTGCGAGTCGTTTAACTCCTTCTGTTGTTTTATCCATTGGCATATACGAAAAGTTTATTCGCATAGTGTTTTTACCACTACCATCGCAATGGAATACAGTCCCTAAAACAAATGCGACATTCTTTTCAATAGCCTTTTTAAACAGAATTTCAGCATCCATATTTTCAGGCAAAGTAAGGAATAAGAATAATCCACCTTCAGGTTCAGTCCATTTAACACCTTCAGGCATATATTCTTTGAAAGCATTAATCATATTATCACGCTTTTCGTGATACTGTTCAATAATTCCTTTAAGATTTTCATCGAAATATCCTTTCTCAATATACTTATGAGCAATTTTTTGGTTTAAAGTAGGAGTACACAAATCAGTAGATTGTTTAGCGGTTACAAATTTGTCAACGATTTTCTCGTGGGCAATAACCCAACCTATTCTGAAACCGGGAACAAATATTTTAGAGAATGTTCCTAATAAAATTACCTGACCCGAATTATCAAGTTCATAAATTGTTTTTTGAGCTTTACCTTCAAATCGGATTTCACGATAAGGGCTGTCTTCAACAATAAGCACATCGTATTTTTTAGCAATTGCTATAATTTCCAGTCGTCTTGATTCAGGCATAGTAATACCTGCCGGATTTTGAAAATCAGGAATTATATAAATAAATTTAGGTTTAATGCTTTGTGATTTAAGCTCGGCAAGTTTTTCTTCCAGAATATCAGCACGCATACCTTTTTCATCAAACTTAATTCCAATCATTTCACCACCGTAAGAGTTAAATGCTCCTAATCCACCAAGGTATGAAGGTAAGCCAACAATAATTTTATCGCCTCTGTTAATAAAAATCTTAGCTAATAAATCTAAGCCTTGTTGTGACGATGTAGTTATAACAAGATTTTTAAGTTCGATATTTAAACCTTGCGCTTTATATCTGTCAACTAATATCTGGCGCAATTCAGTAACTCCTTCTGTAGCACCGTATTGTAATGCCGAAGTTCCATCCTGATCAAGTACCTCACATGAAATTTCTTTTAATTGCTCAATTGGAAAAGATTCCGGTGCCGGTAATCCTCCGGCAAAAGAAATAATTTCGGGACGTTGAGTAAGTTTAAGAAGTTCACGGATGACAGACCTCTTCATTCCTTTGATACTGGTCGAATAAATTTGTTCTAAATCGTTTATCATTATTATTATCCTCCTGTGTTTAAATTTTCATTATATAGTTTGTACGAAGTTGTTGCGAAATTGCAAAAACAAGATTGGATTTACAAAAAATATAACCTGTTATACAAAATAAAAATTGTAAATATTAAGTAAATGCAATAGCTATATGGAAATTTAATTTGATTTTCTTTTATTTGTACAGAATTTTAAAAGAGATTATCAAATATTTATAATTAATAAATTAAAATCATGAGAAAACTATTACTTCTTTTTTTATCGGTTATTTTTTTACCCGGGATATTAATATCTCAGGAAACAGAACAACAACATAGTTTAAAATTTAGTGGTTATATTGGATATGAAATGTATTTCGATACTTATAATTCAGCAACTACAAGAGATGGACAGGTGTATCTTTATCCATTAGCTGAAGACCTTGATATTAATGGAGATGATATAAATCAAAATTTTCAATCTCAAATGCTTTCTATTCAATCCAGAACAAGGTTAACTTCTTCCGGATTAAGTGCCTTTGGAGCAGATGTTAAGGGAGTTATTGAAGGTGATTTTCTGGGAACAGCTGAAGCTTACACTCGCTTATTTCGCTTACGACATGCCTTTATTCAGTTAAACTGGGAGAAATCTGAATTAATAACAGGACAAACATGGCATCCTATGTTTGTAACAGGATGTTATCCATCTGTATTTTCTTTTGGTGCAGGAGCTCCATTTCATCCATTGAGCAGAGTGCCTCAAATCAGATATACTTTTAAACCCACATCAAATTTTGATTTAATGGGTGCTATATTATATCATGGCGATTTTAAAAGTTCCGGTCCGGCCTGGGCTCAACAAAATTCAGGACTGCCTGATATACAATTTCAATTTAGATTTCATAATGATTTTATATTTACCGGATTTACTGCCGGATATAAATTCTTAACTCCCAGAACAGAAACCGCGGCTGGTATTAAAACAAATGAAACTATTGGAAGCTATAATTTACAGGCATTTGCTAAATTCACAACTAAACCTGTAACTGTTAAAGTTGAAGGTATTTATGGTCAGAATCTTTCAAATTATGTTATGATTGGTGGTTATGGTGCAGCTGAGGATCCTACAGATGTTAATTTTGATGATTATTCTTATACAAATATTAACACCATATCTGTATGGAGTGAGGTTGTAACTAATTTTAAAAAGTTTAATGCCGGTATATTTGCTGGTTACTCATCAAATTTAGGTGCTAAAGATGATTATTATTCATTAACGACTCCAACATTGGCATACGAGAGAGGCAGAGATATTGACTATATTTTCAGGATTTCTCCACGAGTACAATATACTTCAGGTAAACTAACTTTTATTCTTGAACACATGATGACAGGTGCTGCTTATGGTACTGCATTTGATTCAAAGCATAAAGCTACTGATACTGATTCACCAACAATAAATCATAGAATATTGCTCGGTGCAAAATATTCTTTCTAAAAGAAATTAAAAAGAACATTAAATGTGCATGCTGCAAGCAAGTATTGAAGAGTGTTAAACAATTCAAAAAAAAGGAGAGCTAAATTGCTCTCCTTTTTACTTATATAAAAAGATTTTCTTTATTTTGATTAGAACTCAATGCAATGCGTAATCACCATTCTACAGGCATTGTTATTACCCCGTTCACATGCTTTGTGAAAATCATCACAAGCTTCATCACTTTTATCTTGTTTGAAATTAATCATTCCTCTATTGTAGTATGCAAACGGATTTTCAGGGTCAATATCAATTACAGTATTAAAATCTTTTAATGCTTCAGGATAATCGTTGTTTTGGTAATATAGAAATCCTCTATACAAATAAACATTAGGATTGTTGTCGTTTAATTGAATTGCCTTAGAATAATCATTCAAAGCGGCATCAAACTCAAAAAGCTTTTGGTAAGCAGCACCTCTGTTTACATAAACTTTATTTTCAAATAATTTATTATTTAATCCTTGTGCCAAATCAAGAGCACGATTTAAATCTTCAATAGCATCCTTGTATTTACCCTTATGGATGTAAATTTTACCTCTTGTCAGATAAAACTGTGGATAATCTGAATTTTTCTTAATTGCTTCTTCAATTAATTTTCCTGCTTTTTTATAATCTTCCATTAGAATTAACAAACCGGCTTTCCCATCTAAAGCCGGAGCATGCGATGGTAAGTAATCCAGGGCTTCATCGAATTTCTCAAGTGCCTCTTCATACCTGTTTAAACTAATTAAATCATATCCAAGAGAAACCAAAGATTCTATATCGGCTTGAGAGAAAACAGTTGAGTTTAGTGTAACTAATAATGAGAATATCAGGAAAATTTGCTTCATTTTGCAATAATTTATCAATAGATGCTTTACTTGGTGAAAATAATAAATATTTTTTAATTTTGTAGCTTAAATAGAAGATTCAAATAAAGTTCTGTTAACAATTGATCTGCCTAAAGTAATTTCATCTGCATATTCCAGTTCATCTCCAATAGCAACACCCCGCGCAAGGGTTGTAATTATAACCTTATAATTTTTAAATTTCTTAAATAGATAAAAATTAGTTGTATCGCCTTCCATAGTTGTGCTTAAGGCAAGTATCAACTCCTTAATACTCCCTTCCTTTACTTTTTGAAGCAGACTGTCAATTTTTAAATCATTTGGACCAATGCCATCCATAGGTGAAATAATGCCGCCCAATACATGATACAATCCTTTAAACTGATGTGTATTTTCAACAGACATTACATCTCTTGCATTTTCAACAATACAAATTACTGAACTGTCTCGCGATGAATCACTACAAATATTACAAATATCTGTATCCGATATTGTATTACAACTTTTACAATGCTTTATTTCATTTCGGAGTTTAATTATTGTTTTGCCAAAATGATTCACATCTTCTTTTTCCTGGTTTAGTAGATGGAGTACTAATCTTAAGGCTGTTTTTCTTCCAATGCCCGGTAATTTTGCAAATTCGTCAACCGCACTTTCTAGCAATTTAGATGTAAAATTATGTATATTCATTTTAGATTTTGGTAGTTTATTTGCTCCAAAAATAATATCAAATAGAGCGATTAGCAATTTTTTGTTCTAATTGTTTTTATTATCCTTGCAATTATTCGTTCATAAATTAATAATCAATGTCGCCGTATCTAGTAATTTTCATAATAGCAGCATATTTTCTTATACTTATAACGATTTCTTATTTTACAAGCAGGAATGCCGATAACGAAGCTTTTTTTCTTGGAAATCGAAAATCTCCCTGGTATATAGTTGCATTTGGAATGATAAGTGCTTCTTTGTCGGGAGTTACATTTATTTCCGTTCCGGGCTGGGTTGTCGATAGCAATTTCTCTTACATGCAAATGGTATTGGGATATTTATTAGGATATGCTATTATTGCTAATGTTTTAATGCCAATGTATTATCGTTTAAATTTAACATCAATATATACATACCTTGGCCAGCGATTTGGAAAGTTTTCTTATAAAACAGGATCATCCTTTTTTTTATTGTCAAGAGTGATTGGGGCATCGTTCAGGTTGTTTCTGGTAGCAAATGTATTGCAAATAGCAGTTTTTAACACTTTAAATATTCCGTTTTGGATAACAGTTGTTATAACTATTTTATTGATTTGGCTTTATACTTTTAAAGGAGGTATTAAAACCATTATATGGACCGATAGTTTGCAAACTATATTTATGCTGGTTGCTGTTGCTGTCACAATTATATTAATAAGTAAACAGCTAAATTTAGATTTCAGGGGCGTGTTTGACACGGTTATAGACAGCAAACATTCAAAGCTGTTTTATTTTAACGATTTTAAAAGTGTGAATTTTTTCTTCAAACAATTTTTTGCCGGAGCATTTATAGCAATTGTAATGACAGGCTTAGACCAGGATATGATGCAGAAAAATTTAAGCTGTAAAAATATTCACGAGGCAAAAAAGAATATGTTCTGGTTTAGTATTACACTGGTTCCTGTTAACCTGATGTTTATGTCTTTAGGAGTTTTGCTGGTTGTATTTGCTCATAAAAATGGAATTATAATTCCGGAAAGAACAGATGACCTTTTTCCGATTATTGCGACACAAGGTTATTTAAGCCCGGTTGTTTCAATGTTTTTTATTATTGGCTTGGTTGCTGCTGCGTATAGTAGTGCCGATTCAGCTTTAACTGCTTTAACTACATCGTTTACGGTTGATATTTTAAATCCAAAAAATAAATCCGAAAAAGAATTAAAAGCTATTAGAAAAAAAGTGCATGTTGGGGTATCAGCGGTATTGGTAATTGTAATACTGATATTTAATGCAATAAATAACGAAAGTGTAATAAGTGCTATTTTTAGGGTTGCCGGGTATACCTATGGCCCGCTTTTAGGAATGTATGCTTTTGGTTTGTTTACTAATTATAAGACGAGAGACAGATTAGTTCCTTTTGTGGCAATAGCTTCTCCTATAATATGTTTTATTTTAAGCTATTATTCAAAAGATTTTTTAAACGGGTATAAGTTTGGATTCGAATTACTTATCTTAAATGGCTTAATAACTTTTTTAGGGCTTTATATGATTAAATACCCACATAGAAAATAATCAAAACTCACTATACTTTCCCCAAAATTTTGAGCTTCGGAAAAAATTTCTAAGAATTTATTTTAAGTGTATTTGTTTGTTTATCAGTATAAAACCGCAAATGTGTTGTAAAACATGTAATTTAAGGGATAACCTTTTCGCTTTTTGGGAATTAATAGGTGGAGGCACTTGTGTAATGTCTCGGGTTTTATATGTAAAACTCTTAAAAAATATTTACAGATGAAATTATATCAAAATCTTGAACGAATTCAAAGAATTGATCAGTTGATAAGACTAGAGGCAACTGGTAGACCAAAAAGATTAGCAGAAAATCTTGGAATATCAGAACGGCAAGTTTACAGGCTAATTGACCAAATGAGGTTTCTTGGTGCAGAAATTTTGTATTCAATAGATAAAGAATCATATGTTTATGAGACTCCGCTTAAATTTAATTTTGGGTTTACACCTTTCAAAGTGGGAGAAGAGATTCTTAACTAATCTTTTCAGGAAAAAATATATAATAAAGCAAAAATGCAAATTATTTAAAAATAATTTCTCAACTGACATGAAATGGCGGTAGGAGGTGTTATGTTTGCATGATAAAATTTCGTGCGAAAAAAAATATCTTATTTATTAAGGTATAATAGACAAAAAGGAGGCTGTTTTTAACACAATGTTCTCAAGTGGACAAAAAGGAGGCTGTTTTTTTCAACAATAATTTGCATTAAATAATCTAATAAATATATTTGT
>JAUWQL010000027.1 GCA_030611105.1 Bacteroidales bacterium | reverse complement strand
TTTTCTCCACCCTGAGGATATTGAACTTTTAATGGCTGAACCGTAATACCTGTTTCATTGGCAACAATTTCCGCCATAACCTGAATCGCATCCGGCTTATTATTTTCAATTCCAATTAATGCACTGTTTACACCTAAGGCTTTCATTAAAAGCTGAATGCCAATAAGCATTTCTTCAGCCTTCTCAAGCATTAAACGATGATCTGATGTTAAATATGGTTCACATTCAACTCCATTAATAATTAACACATCAATCTTTTTACCATCCGGAACAGAAAGTTTTACATGAGATGGGAATGTTGCTCCACCTAATCCAACTATACCTGACTCGTTTATTTTATTGATGATTTCTTTATCAGTTAAATTGATTTCTTTTTTCAAATCAGTTGATCTGTCAATACTCTCATTCCATTCATCACCCTCAACATCAATAATAACACATGGACGTTTATAACCTGTTGAATCCATAACATTGTCAACCTTAACAACAATTCCGGAAACTGAAGAGTGAATGTTTGCAGAAACAAAGCCTGTACTTTCGGCAATTTTATCTCCTACCTTAACCTTGTCGCCTTTATCTACAACAGGTTTAGAGGGAGCACCAATATGTTGAACAATTGGTATGTATACTGTTTTTGGAAGCGGCAAAGTTTCAATGGCATTATTAGCAGAATACTTACCTTCTGCCGGATGAACGCCGCCTTTTGGAAATGTTTTTAACACTTTATCCCTCCTGATTTATTATATTAATATCGTTTTCTTTCTCGCCTGTCGGACCTGCCTTGCCTGCCTGTTCGGCAGACAGGCGAGCAGGCGTTTCTTTATTTTCTGCTTCGCCTACCGGTTGAGCAGGTTTTACTTTTCGAGGTGGAAAATTAATCTCGAGAATTGAGTTTGTAGGACAAACTTCCACACATTTTCTACAAAGTTTACATTTGACCGGGTCAATGTATGCAAGAAAATTCTCAACGATAATTGCATCGTAAGCGCAAACTTTAACACAAGCTTTACAACCAATACAAGCAACATCACAAGCTTTCTTTGCAATTCCTCCTTTGTCCATGTTAACACATGAAACGAATATTTTCCGATCTTTTTTGTTCTTTTTTCTCAGTTCGATAATATCGTTAGGACATGCTTTAACACAAGCTCCACACGCAGTACAGTTATCATCAATTACTACGGGTAATTCTGTTTCTTCGTCCATGTAGATTGCTTCGAAATCACAAACATCAACACAATCACCTAATCCATGGCAACCATACTGACAAGCGGTTTCGCCTGAGTATAAACCAGAAACAATAACACATGTTGATGCTCCATCATAAGAATTTACTCTTTTACGATGTTCCGGTGAGCCCGAACACCGAATAACTGCAACTAATGGATCTTTAGCTTCAACAGCTTTACCAAGAATGTCGGCAACCAGAGACATGGTATCATTGCCACCTACCGGACAATACAGGTCTGAAATATCATCAGACTTTACCAATGCTTCGGCAAATCCCCGGCAACCCGGATAACCACAACCTCCACAATTTGCTGCAGGTAAATTTTCTTCTACCTGATCGATCCGCGGGTCCTCAAATACTTTAAACTTCTGAGCTGCAAAATACAAGATTATTGCAGCTATCGCCCCAATCGCACTAAGAGAAATAATAGTAAACAAAATTGTTGTACTCATTTTTTTTAATAGATTATTAGATATTAGTATTTAGATATAAGATACAAGGCTTTACATAAAAAACACTTGTACTATTTACTAAAAATTTACTCATCACTTGATACTCAATACTCATATCTTATTTATTGTAAATGTAAATTTCTTTCTAATCTTATCTTTTAATAAAAATAAAATCAGATAATACGGAATAAGAACCGCTAAAGCACCTATCCCTGATATTGCTTCATTATTTGTAATAGCAGTAAGAATTATAAGGATAAATAGAATCAAAATAAATGGTAAAACATATCCTAAAAACAAAGCCCTGAATCCAAGTGATTGTTTTAAAGTTACATTAACTTCTTCACCTAACTTATATTGATTTGTAAAATCGAACACATCAACACTTTTCTCCTGCATATCGGCAGCGGAGCAAACACCTTTAGCAAGGCAGGAAGCACAACCTGACATGGCTAAAAAACTAACATTGATTCTATTACCATCAATAGAATCAACACGTCCTTTATGCTCGATCGATTTATAATTTGACATTCGAATTATTCAAGATTTTGAAATCGGATACAAAAATAATCCTATTTAAAAATTAAAGATTGCTTTTTGTCATATTTTGAAAAGATTACACTTATTTATTTTAATTTTAAATAAGAAAATTTGAGTAATCTTTGCTAATGGCTTTAAACAATTTACTAAATTTGAAATTATTATTTTCGTTAAGCTATATTAATATATTGAAATGAAAAGAACACTTTTAATTATATTATCTATTGTATTTATTGAGATTTCATGCGAACCTGACAGACCTGAGTTTTTTGAACAAGAAGGAACGTTGAAAATTGAAAATACAAGTACATCAAACTATATCACCGGTGTGTATTTTAGTACTGTAGGATATGGTGAAAATAGAATAAGTAGCAATATTGGACCTGGCGAAAGTAAATCCTTTACAATTAGCGCTAAATTAAAAGAAGACAACATTTACGACATAAAAGTTACTTGCGACAATCCCGAAATAGGAGATTACACAGCGACTCATCAAGAATTCTACTGGGACGAAATTTATATAGTTGAATTAACTGATACCGAGTGGTATGATGACTATTTTTGGTAGAATAATTATAAAGTTTTGTCAATAATCAGGCTTCTTAATATTTTTTAATCATCGATTTCAATGGATGTTTTAATCCTTCATATCCAACCAGACGTGCTTTAATAGTTCCAATAATTATAGGACTTTCGATCCATACAGGAATTCGGTTTTCATCATCGGAAATCCAAATAGATAAATCTTCTCCACCTTTAAAAACATCTCCGGCTACCAATGATCCTGTAAATTTTATTGTATTAAATTTACCTACACCACGCACTTTTTTTACTTCTTTGCCTTTATATCGCATATAAACATTATGTATTTCATTATCAAGAATAATCTTAAAAGGAATTTTCTCATCTTTTTTATAATTCGAGAAATCAATATTTCGTGCCTGATAAATTATCGAAATCACATCGTAAGTACAAGGATAAATCGCCACTGTATCTTGATAATATGGTTTTCTAGATTTTTTAACTTCGGAGTATGCAACTAAACTATCAAAATCGTAACGGTATTTAATATCAATTATATAACCATCTTCATTAACATCACGATGATAATATAAAGGCAGTAAATTATCGGGATTAACCCACGATTGATAAACATCGCGAACCTGAAAAAACCAATCGTAAAAAGAAAAAGTTACTCCTGTCCCTTTTAGATTTAAAACATCCTGATTAAACATGGTATCCTCGCTTACTTCAAATTCAACACCTCCTACATCTGTCCAAACAAAAAACCAGTTATATGTAATCACATAAGTTAACTTTTCGCCAGGGATGAATGCATTATTTTCTATTTCACAAGGATGAACAATTTGTGATAATCCTATCAAAGGATTTATAATTAAAAGTAAAATGTAAATAAATCTTTTCATTTTTTAGTCACTATTTTCCTGTACATAGTAGTACCTAATTCTTAGTTTTGCAAATATAAAACACATACTACTGCTACTTCCGTTCTGCAAACCTCATCTTCTCCGTTATTTATTTCGCTCAAACCCTGACAGGACTTCCCTTCACACTTGCCAACCCACAGACTCTGTCAGGTTCTCTCCTCTTCCTGTTTATTCACTCAAAACTCTAAACTATAAACTTTGAACTTGTTAACTTATTACACTAAAATCAACCTTTTTGTTTGATATTCTCTTAAGCTGTTTTGCTAAAATATAATTATCTGTATTTTTCAAATCAGGATCATTATCTAAAATTTCTTCAGCAATATCACGAACATATTGAATTAATTGTCCGTCCTGAGCCAGGTTTGCAATTTTAAGGTCAAAAGCTATTCCACTTTGCTGAGTTCCTTCTACATCTCCAGGACCACGAAGTTTTAAATCAGCTTCGGAAATTTCAAAACCATCATTGGTTTTGGTCATTATATCGATTCGTTTTCGAGCTTCATTCGACAGTTTATACGATGTCATTAATACACAATACGACTGATCTGCACCACGACCTACCCTACCTCGCAACTGATGTAATTGTGATAGTCCAAAACGCTCTGCGCTTTCAACAATCATTACAGATGCGTTAGGAACATCTACTCCTACTTCAATAACTGTTGTGGCAACCATAATATGTGTTTGACCTTTAACAAAAAGATTCATAGCTGCATCTTTTTCTACAGGTTTCATCTTTCCATGAACAACACTGACTGCATATTTGGGTGAAGGAAATGCGCGAGATATACTTTCATAGCCATCTTCCAAATCTTTATAATCCATTTTCTCTGATTCTTTAATTAATGGATATACAATATATATTTGTCTTCCTTTCTCAATTTGTTGTTTCAGAAATCCAAACATTCGTAATCTTCGCGAATCATATAAATGGATAGTTTGAATTGGCTTACGTCCCGGAGGTAATTCATCAATAACAGAAACATCCAAATCGCCATAAATAGTCATAGCTAAAGTACGCGGAATTGGAGTAGCAGTCATTACCAGAATATGAGGTGGCTGATGATTCTTTTTCCAAAGTTTCGCACGCTGAGCAACTCCAAACCTATGTTGTTCATCAATCACAACTAATCCTAAATTTTTAAACTGAACCACATCCTCAATTAAAGCATGTGTTCCAATTAATATTTGCAATTCTCCATTTAGTAAATTTTCATGTATTTCTTTTCGTGCAGCAGTTTTTGTTGATCCTGTTAATAAATCAACTTTTACAGGTAATCCATCCAAAAACTCTTTTATGGTATCGAAATGTTGATTTGCAAGAATTTCAGTTGGAGCCATAATACAGGTCTGGTAGCCATTATCGAGTGCAATAAGCATACTCATTAATGCAACTAAAGTTTTACCACTTCCAACATCACCCTGGAGCAAACGATTCATTTGTCTTCCGGAACCAATATCTTTTCGTATTTCTTTTAATACGCGCTTTTGAGCATCAGTTAATTCAAAAGGAAGATTATTTTCGTAAAAGCGATTTAGAAAATCTCCAACTTTTGAAAAAATAAATCCGATTGATTTATGAATACGATAACTTCTTTTCTGTAAAATATTTAACTGAATGTAGAAAAGCTCTTCGAATTTTAATCTGTATATTGCCTTTTTTAATAAATCAGCATTTTGTGGAAAATGAATATTAAATAAGGCATCCTCAAGTGAAATCAAATTGTATTTTTTTAATAAACAATCTGGTAATGTCTCTTTAATTTTATCTTTTAATATGATTAAAAGATTATTCATTAATTTCGAAACTGCTTTTGAATGCAAAAAGCTCTTTTTTAGCTTTTCGGTAGTATTGTAAAAAGCCTGTAATTTAGCACTAATAACATTTTCGTTTTTCTGGCTATCTTCAACTTCAGGATGAATAATATTATATTTTCCACTAAAATATCCGGGTTTCCCAAAAACAATGTATTCGGTATTTAACAATAAACTTTTCTGAATATAACTCAATCCTTTAAACCAAAGCAATTCAATAGTTCCTGTACCATCTGAAAAAAAAGCCACCAGCCTCTTTTTCCGGCCACCTCCTATCGTTTCAAAACCAACAATTTTTCCTTTTAATTGTACATAAGGTAAATTTGGATTTAGCTCACTTATTTTATAAAATTTTGATCGATCAATATATTTATAAGGAAAGTAGTACAACAAATCTTCGAAATAATAAATATTCAACTCCTTATTGAGCAGTTCGGCTCTTTTAGGTCCAACTCCGGATAGAAATTTTATTTCTTGATTTAAATCTGACATAAACTAATAATAACTAAAGTTTAACTCCGTTGAAGGCTTCGCCGTTCGCTCTTGGTAATTTTTTACTATGCTTCAGTAGTTTATACAAAACGTTTTATTATTAACTGATTGATTTCTTGTGTATTATATGTCCTATTTTTATTTCTTATATTTTGTGGGTTTTCGTGTTTTAGTGATTTAGTGGCTAATAAAAAATGCCACAAACCAGCCTGCGGCAGGCAGGAACACGAAAGCACTATCCCGAAAGCTTTCGGGACCACTAAAACCGCTATAATATAATTTATAATTTCACTACTTAATATGTTTATATTAGTTTGGTTATTCGAAATTAATTGTTAATTGTTAATTGTTTTTTGTCATTTGGAATTTCAAAAGAATTATTTTTGTTTCACAATATTAAGCTTTTTTTAATAATCTAAAAATATGATTTCTCAATTAAAATATGCTTTAAAGTATATTAAATATTGGCTTTTTGCAAAGCATAAAAAAGGACATGGAATTCATTCACCATTTATTTATAATCTTATAATAAATGTATTAAATAATAAAAGTTATGATGAATCCTTAAATAAAGTATTTGATGTTTATAATAAACTTCGAAAATCAAAAGAAGTTTTGGAATTTAATGAAATTGGAGCAGGAACAAACTATAAAAAATCCAAAAAAATAACAATTGGCAAAATCGTAAAAAGATCTTCAATCAATCGAAAATACGGGAAACTAATTTATAATCTTATTAAATATTTTAATCCAACGGAGATACTTGAGCTTGGCACATCTGTAGGAATAAGCAGTGCATATATTGCACAGGCAGCTCCTCAATCAAAATTTAAAAGCATTGAAGGTGTTGAAGAAAAAATAAGAATTGCAAAAGAAACAGCATCAGGATTTAAGCATCATACTGAATTTATTCATGGTGATTTTGGAAATATTCTAAACTCTGTTCTTGAAAAATATGATAAACTCGATTTCGTTTTTTTCGATGGAAATCATAAAAAACAAAACACTATCAATTATTTCAATTCATGTTTAGAAAAAATTCATAACGAAACCATTTTTATTTTTGATGATATTCACTGGTCAGATGAAATGGAAGAAGCATGGGCTGAAATAAAGAATCACCCAAAAGTGAAAGTTTCTGTTGATATATTTCGAATGGGTTTAATCTTTTTCAGGAAAGAATTGTCATATCAACATTATGTTATTAAGTTTTAAGTAAAAAATTCAGTAATACTTTTAAAATTGATTAAATTCGTATTTCGTAATCAGACAAGCACCTAACAATGAGCAAACTAATAGAAATCAATACATTAATAAAGAATTACCAGGTTGGTACCGAAACAATACGTGCATTACGATCTGTTTCGTTATCGATAAATAAAAATGAATATGTAGCCATAATGGGACCTTCAGGTTCGGGCAAATCGACTCTGATGAATATAATTGGTTGTTTGGATACACCAACTGGCGGAGATTATATTTTAAACAGCACCAATGTAAGTCATTTGGGAGATGATCAGTTAGCTGAAATAAGAAATAAAGAAATTGGTTTTGTTTTTCAGACATTTAATTTACTTCCCAGATATACAGCTTTAGAAAATGTTTCTCTCCCTCTAATTTATGCAGGTGTCAATAAAGAGGACCGATTGGCTAAAGCCAAAGAGGTACTTATAAGTGTAGGGCTTGAAGATAGAATCACTCATAAACCAAATGAATTATCGGGAGGTCAAAAGCAAAGAGTTGCTGTTGCCCGTGCTATGGTAAATTCACCATCAATTATTTTAGCCGATGAACCAACAGGTAACCTTGATTCAAAAACATCCAGGGATATATTAAATTTATTTGATGAAATTCATCAAAGAGGTAATACAATAATTATTGTCACGCATGAGGAAGATATTGCAAGACATACACATAGGATTATTCGTTTAATGGATGGTATGATTGAATCAGATGAAATAAATCCTAATCCCGCATCGTTTAATTAATTTTTTGTTAATAAATCTAAACAAATTTTAAGTAGTTTCGTACTTTCATAAAACAGCATTTATGAACTCAAAAATATATACAAAAACAGGCGATAAAGGCGAAACTTCTCTTATTGGAGGAACGAGAGTTCCAAAGTATCATGACAGGATTGAGGCTTATGGCACAATTGATGAACTAATATCGTACATAGGATTAATACGAGATCAAAAAATTGATGATCATGCGATATCTGAGTTAATAGAAATTCAGGATAGGCTTATGACATGTGCATCAATCTTGGCAACAGATTGCGATAATTGCAATATCAAAATTCCTGAAATATATGATCGAGATATTGAAGCTTTAGAGAAAGAGATTGATAAAATGGAAAAAGATTTACCTCCATTAAAATCATTTATTTTACCCGGGGGGCATCCAATAGTTTCATATTGCCATATTGCAAGAAATATTTGCCGAAGAGCTGAAAGAACTTCTATAAAAGTACAAGACCAGTTTAAATATAGCGAGAAAGTTATTCAATATTTAAACAGACTATCTGATTATTTATTTGTTCTTTCGCGAAAGCTTTCTATAGATTTATATGCTAAAGAGACACCTTGGAAACCGAGAATTTAATAAAAAAGTTTTGTTTTTCAATTTTATTTCTATATTTGCAAAATTTTAAGAGTATAATTAATTAATTATATTATGTATTGGACATTAGAATTAGCATCAAAACTGGAAGACGCACCATGGCCAGCAAGTAAAGAAGAACTTATTGACTATGGTATTCGTTCTGGTGCGCCATTAGAGGTAATTGAAAATCTTCAGGGAATTGAAGATGAAGGTGAAATTTATGATAGTATTGAGGACATTTGGCCTGATTATCCAAGTAAAGACGATTTCTTTTTTAACGAAGATGAATACTAGAATAACAAAAGGGGCTTTAATAAAAAGTCCCTTTTATTTTTATTCCCAAAAGAATATTTCCATTTTTGATTTTGGCCTTAAGTCTTCAAGCCATTGAAACCCTTTCAGTTTAGTTTCTTCAAGTTCACCAAGAGGATATAAAGTGCCGGCAGGTTGTTTTATCATATTAATTCTACTAACCTGTCCATTTTTCATATAAATTATAATATCGCTGCTTTCTGAAAAATTTACGCCTACAATTTCGTTTTCCTTTTCGTCTACGGTAAAATAAATAGTTTGGCCATTACCAAACACATCAATTCTGCTTAATTGATTATTTCTGATATAACCTATCATCTCCTTCCCTCGTATCTGATTATATCTAGAAGTATCTTCCTGTGAAATTATAAAAGCTGTGTTTATAAGTTTAAAGAAATCAATTTTTTCGTTTTTTATGTATACCTCTACCTTTTTAGCGGTCATTTGACTGCCCTCTGACCATAAAATTGGTTCTGTATACATTGTAATAACAGAGTCTTGAAAATTATAAACCATTGAATCGCACCGAGCCTGAAAATCTTCCTTAAATATTTTAACCTTATGATAGGCTTTTAAAATCCTATAACCACTTGTATCATGATTTGAAGTAATTGTATCGGCATGTAAAAACAACGAATCGGTATAATTAGAAATTTGTATTAACAAGGCACTGTCAGTTACAAGAAAACTTTCAGGTTCTTTGGTATAATAAGCATAATTTCCTTTCAAAATCATGTTCTCAGCAGTATCAATCATTTCAACATTCTGAACTGCTATTCCAATTCCATTTAACTCATCGTAATATAAGCTATCACCTTTAAGTATTTTCTCTTTATTTTGGTATCGTGCATTTTTATTAAACTGAAATTTTTTTTCCTGGGTTTTATACCAGCCATTTTCTGCATAAAGATGATTTTCTTCGTTGTAAATATTCGTAGGCCCAAGAAAATAAACAATCTTATCTTCGGTATAATATTTTAATGTATCAGTATAAATTGTATAATCTGGTGTTATAGCAACTACACTATCTTTATAAAAAAATAAATCTTCGTTAGCATAATAATATCCTATTACACTTGTTAAAGTATTTTCCTCATCAATTGTTTTACCGCCTTCAAAATAATAGGCAATATTTGTTGCATTATTAAAATTAAGCGAATCGGTATATAAAGTAGTTTCCTTATCTTCTAACCTAACATTATTTCTGAATTTACCGATGTCGGTATCTCCATTATACAACATAAAATCACCATAAATATGCAAGGAATCTCCCCTGCTAACATGTACATTGCTATATGCATGAATTAAATTTTGCCCACTGTAAATGTAAGCACTGTCACAATACATGGTAGCGTTAAGGTGTTGGAATATTACATTACCAATAAAACGTCGTACGCCTTCCCCAATATTCTTGTCATATTCAAATGAATCAGAATTCCTAATATATATTTGCTCCTTTTTCTGAGCAAAAAGCACAGAACCAGATAAAATACTTAAGAAGTATAGTAGAATAATACGAAAAAGAGATTTCTTCATTAAAATGGTTTAACTAAATTTTACTTTATCCATCCATCTTCTAAAAATTCACATTTTAAAAATGATTCGTCAATATGAATATATGTTTTCTTTTTCTTTTCCTGAATCCATTCTTCAATAACTCCTTGTTGTTTTCCCATGAGAGTCATTTGTTCTATTAACTCATAATCATCATTTAGATTTGCTCTATGAGATTCAATTAGGTTTTTAATCTTAATAATTTTATAAGCAATCTTACCGTTTTTATCTCTCGACTCGAATGGTTCAGATATTTCTCCAACTTTTAATTTTTTTATAACATTATACTCCTGAGATGGTAACTCATCAAGGGCAAATCGTGTAGAAGCAGTCATCGGATTAACCATTAAACCCTCGTTTAAACGCGACTGCTCATCTTCTGAAAATATCAAAGCCGCTTTATCAAACCTTAAACTATCTAACTTTATCAGGTTTGAAATACTATCGAGCTTATTTTTAGCAGCCACCTTTTGCTCAATATTAACTTCAGGAATAATTAATATATGGCGAACATTTACCTGGTTACTTTCTTTTGCAATTAACTGAATAATATGAAATCCATATTCTGATTCAATAATTCTGGAAATACCTCCATCATCGGTTAACCTGAAAGCAGCCTTTGCAAATTCCGGATCAAGTTCATCTCTTGATCTAAATCCCAGTTCTCCACCTCTTCTTGCAGAACCCGGATCCTGAGAATATAAAACAGCTAATGTTGAAAATCTTTCTCCGTCAATAATTCTTTGACGCAAATTTAAAAGCTTATCCCTTGATTCATTTTTTGCATCTTCATTTTGTGATGGGTAAACTAAAATCTGATTAATTTCATACTGGGTATTAATCATTGGAATACTATCTTCAGGAAGATCTTTATAAAACTTCTTAACAGTTTTTGGAGAAGCATCAATACCAGAAACAAGAGAACTTTGCATCATTTGAGTTTTCAACTGTTCTGCGATAAGAGGCCTGAAATCTTCTTTAATCTCTATAATTGATTTGTTATAAAACTCTTCTAGTTTCTTTTCAGAGCCAACCTGTCTGACAAAGTACATTAATCTACGCTCTAATTCGGACTCAATCCGGCTTACTCCAACCTCAATACTGTCTAACTCAGCCTGAGTTAATAGTAATTTTTGAGTTAATAACTGATGTAACACTTCACAATCCATATCTGAAGAAGTTGCATATCCTTGCGACATTATTTGTAAAACCTGGTTTTCTATATCTGATTGCAAAATTATTTTATCGCCAACAGTAGCTACAATCCTATCAATCATCATTTTTTCCTGACTGTTGGCAATACTAACAGAGAAAATAAATAACAGAACTAGAAATATTTGTTTTGAAAAAGTAATCTTCATATTGTATTATTTTAATAAATTATAAATTCGTTACGATTAAGTGCGTCATTATATATTGTATTCTCAAGCTCGTCAATAAAAGTAAATTTTCGTTTATTTAATAAAATGCTTTTTATTTTTAACTGTGCGTATTCCAGAGGTTGAACTGTACTCTTTAAACCATATTCATTAATTTTAACAAAATAGTAAAACAAATCGTCTTCTGTTTCAATATATTTATTATACCTTAAATACCTTTCCTGATCATTAATATTTGTCGGGATTTCGATCAGTAAATTATTAAAAGGGATCCATTTATTATCAAAATCATCAAATTTTGTAGCATACTGATAACAATAATCCTCTAATCTTGACAAATTTTCCGGGTCGTTAGATTTATACCAGCGCTTAACTTTGTCATTTCCAGGTGCTTCTTTTGATATCTTAAGAAATAATGCTTTTACAATGTTATGATTTAGTATAAAATTACCTGAGTATTCGTTATAATAATTTTCTATCTCCTGGTTAGTAATTATTGTATCAAGTTTTTGTTTTATCAACTCTTGCTTATACCTGAAAATTAAAAGAGACGACCGGTAATCTTCAATTTGCTTTTCAATATCTTTACTTTCCTCATTTAAATTTAATTCAGCTTTTTGCATTAATAATTGCTTTTTTATCCAATCATTTATATAGTTTTTAGCCACAACTATACTATCTTCTTTTGAAATATTTGAATTAAACAAGCTTTTAATATCTGATTCGTAAAGAAACTTATTATGCACCTTTGCCAAAGGTTTATCTTCAATTTCATTATTACTTTTGCTACACGAAAATGCAAAAACAACAAAAAATAATACGAGTATTCTTTTTATATTAACATTTATCATAACTATTTATTTTATAGATGATAAAACTGAATTATTTACTATTATATTGTATTTCTCGCGTAAACTTTTAATCCACTCATTATCTAAATAATCCTGATAATCAGAAATGACTAAGCCTTTACATTCATTAAATTCCTTTACCTCAGGAGCAATTTTCTTTCCTTTATGCACTATGTATTGTTTGTTAATATCGATTTGCTTATTATTCCAAACAAAATAATCAACAATTTCATTTTCTCCCTGTTCAAAAATATCTGTTGTAATTTTTAAAACTTCTTCTTCAGTATTAAATTGTTTTAACAAATCTTGGTTTGTAACTTTTTTTCCGAAACTTTTCTTAACCACTATTTTCGACACTTTATTATATATCTGTTCGTTTGAACAAAAGTAAAGAGATCCTTTCCACCTTTCATCCCACATATAACTCTTTTTATGACCATTGTAGAAATTTCTAAGACCTACTGAATCATCAACAGCTTTAGACCATATTTTCTGATCGGTTATTTCAAAAAGTAACATTCCATCATGATACTCTTTTAACAAATATTTATAATCAGGATATTTTTCTTCTAATCTTGTTTCTTCAACTTCCAGAATTTCATTTTCTATAAATTCTTCATATAAAACTTTATAGTTATATGGTTTAAGTTTCTTTTTGTTTTTTTCATTTTCTACAAATTTGGCAAAATCTTTTTCCAGATAAATCTTATCTAAAAAAGAAAATAATGTTTTGTTTAAACTAGCACCCTGCATTAAATATTCTTGTTTCAAAACAAAAACATTTTCAATAGAATCATATTTTACAGGAACATTTTCTTTTTCTTCAATAAAACTATATTCAAGTTTTAATTTATTTATCAACGACTTACGTGCAATATCGGCTCTTTGATCTTTTCCCACTTTTCTCGTAATTTCAGCAACAGCATCTTCAAAAGCAGGAATCTCTTTTCGATCAATTCTTTTAATTATATGCCAACCAAAACCTGTTCGAACAGGTTGTGAAATTTCCCCATTTGTTTTTAATTTAAAAGAAGCTTTTTCGAATTCTTCAACCATTCTACCGGCACCAAACCAAGGTAATTCGCCTCCATTTCTTGCAGATCCCTTATCATCAGAATACTCTTTTGCAAGTTCGGAAAAATCATCACCTTGTTTAACCCTGTGATACAACTCATTAATTAATTGTTTCTTTTGTTTTTCAACTTCAGGTGTAGTTCCTCGAGGAACTGTTAACATTATATGAGCGACTTTAATCTGACCTCGTGCTTTTCTTTTATCCGTTACTTTTACAATATGATAACCAAATCTGGTTCTTACAGGTTTTGTTATTTCTCCTATTTCAGAATTATACACCGCATTTTCAAAAGGATATATCATTTGAAACACTGTAAAATAACCTAAATCACCACCATTGTTCTTAACTGAAGGATCGTCGGAGCTGCCTTTGGCTACACTCTCAAATGGTTCTCCCTTTAAAACTCTCCTTCGGATATCCATTGCTTTTTTATAAGCAGCAAGAGTATCTTCCGGTAATGCATCATAGGATAGTTTAATCAAAATATGACTTGCCCTGATCTCATATTGCATTCTTTCATATGCTTCTTTAATAACCTTCTCATTTGCCATATTATCGACAAGATAAGGACGTGCAAGCTGCTTCCTGTATCCCTCAAATTCGTTTATGAAAGACCGTGTTGTATCAAGTCCCAGCTTTTCCGCCTCATTAACCTTAAGCTTAAAATTGATAAAAAGATCAAGATATTCATCTACAGAAGTAACTTCACCAGTCGAAAGGTTGGTTTTGTTCTTATCATAAATTCTTTGAAATTCTTCTTTTGTAATTTCTTTATCATCAATTGTTAATAAGACTTCATTATTTAGCTCTTGAGAAAATAAGTTATTAATTATTAAAACAGAGCAAATTATTAAGCATATTTTTTTCATGTGCCTAAGGTTTAAATCGAGTAATTAAAAACATTTAAAATTATCGGCTATAATTAGGTGCTTCACGAGTAATAGTCACATCGTGAGGATGACTTTCGGTTACACCTGCATTCGTAATTCTTATAAATTTGGAGCTCATTAATGTTTCAATATTGGCCGCGCCACAGTAGCCCATTCCTGCCCTTAATCCTCCAACTAACTGGTAAATTACTTCAGATAAGTTACCTTTAAACGGTACACGAGCAGCAATACCTTCCGGAACCAGTTTGCTGATATCATCCTCAACATCCTGGAAATATCTATCTTTCGAACCTTGTTGCATTGCTTCTATAGACCCCATTCCACGATATGATTTAAATTTTCTTCCGTTATAAATAATAGTTTCCCCGGGTGATTCTTCAACACCGGCAAATAATGATCCTGTCATTACTGTGTATGCTCCAGCCGCAATTGCTTTAACTATATCTCCTGAATATCGTATTCCACCATCACCAATAATAGGAACTTCTGAGTCTTTTATCGCGTTAGCTACTTCATAAATTGCTGTCAGCTGAGGTAAACCTACACCGGCTATCACCCTTGTTGTACATATTGAACCAGGCCCTATACCAACTTTCACGGCATCTGCTCCTGCCTCTACAAGTGCTTTTGCAGCCTCCCCTGTACCAATATTTCCTACCACAACATCAATTGCAGTAAACTTTTGTTTCACAGTTTTTAGCATATCAATAACACCTTTGGAATGACCATGTGCTGTATCAATTACGATTGCATCAACTCCTACTTTAACAAGAGCTTCAACTCTTTCGAGCGTATCAGCTGTAACACCTACACCTGCAGCAACACGTAATCGTCCTTTAGTATCTTTACAAGCAAAAGGATTATCTTTTACTTTAGTAATATCTTTGTAAGTTAATAAACCTATTAACTTATTCTCATCATCAACAACAGGTAATTTTTCAATTTTATGACGTTTCAAAATTTCTGTTGCTTTTTCTAAATCGGTTGATTTTTGAGTAGTAATAATATTTTCTGATGTCATTACCTCATTAATCTTTTTGTCTGTCTGATATTCAAATCGTAAATCACGATTTGTAACTATACCAATTAAGATATTTTCATCATTTACTACAGGTATACCCCCAATCTTATACTCTTTCATAAGATTTAAAGCATCAGAAACGGTATTATTCTTCTTAATTGTTATAGGATCATGAATCATTCCACTCTCAGCACGTTTAACAGTTTTAACCTGTTTAGCCTGCTCAACAATACTCATATTTTTATGAATAACTCCTATACCACCTTCTCGTGCAATTGCAATAGCTAATTGCGCCTCAGTAACTGTGTCCATTGCAGCAGAAACGATTGGAATATTTAACTTAATATTCCGCGAGAATTGCGTTGAAACATCTACATTTCGTGGTAACACTTCCGAATATTGAGGAATTAACAATACGTCATCAAATGTAAGTCCTTCAAATGCTATTTTATCCTGTAAAAATGACATTTTAATATAGGTTTTTGTGTATTTTAAAATTGTGCCAAATTACGAAAAATTAGCTTAAGAGCACCTTAATTTCAAGTAAAAATCTGATAATATCGATACATTTTATTTTTTAATCTTCATAAAATATTTTGTATCTTCCGATAATTAATGAATAGATACGAACAAATATTAATTAAATACTGGGGCTATTCAAAGTTCAGGCCTTTACAAGAAGATATTATTCACTCTGTAATGGAAGGGAAAGATACCCTTGCTCTTATGCCAACCGGTGGTGGAAAATCAATTACTTTCCAGGTACCTTCAATGGCAAAAGATGGTATTTGTATTGTTATCACTCCTTTAATTGCTTTAATGAAAGATCAGGTTGAAAATCTTCATAAGAGAGATATAAAAGCAATTGCCATTTATTCAGGAATGACCAAAAACGAAATTGATATTGCCCTTGAAAACTGTATTTATGGAAATGTTAAATTCCTTTATATATCTCCGGAACGTATTGCAACAGAAATTTTCAAGGTGCGAGTTAAACACATGAAGGTAAATTTAATTGCTATTGACGAAGCACACTGTATTTCGGAATGGGGATACGATTTCAGACCATCATACTTAAAAATAGCAGAGTTACGCGAATTAGTTTCAGATATACCTTTTCTTGCTTTAACCGCAACTGCTATCCCCAAAGTAGTTGATGATATACAGGATAAATTACATTTTAAAGAGAACAATGTTTATCGCAAAAGTTTCGAACGTAAAAATCTTATTTACCTGGTGCGTGAACTGGATGATAAATTAAATTACTTAGTTGAAACAATTAACAAAGTTAAGGGAAGCGGAATTATTTATGTTCGTAATAGAAAGAAAACAAGAGAAACTGCTTTGTTTTTGAGTAAAAATAATATCTCTGCCGATTACTATCATGCCGGATTAAACCACGAAGCACGAAATACAAAACAAAATGAATGGAAAGTCGGGAAAATAAGAGTGATGGTTTCGACTAATGCATTCGGTATGGGCATAGACAAATCTGATGTACGTTTTGTAATTCATCTGGATTTACCGGATAGTATTGAATCATATTTTCAGGAAGCAGGTCGTGGAGGAAGAGATGAAAAAAAAGCAGTTGCTGTTTTGTTATATAATAATTCTGACAAGGTTAAAGCAGAGCAAAGGGTTACAACAAGTTTTCCTGAGATAAAGGAAATAAAAGCCGTGTATCAGGCCTTGGGAAACTATTTTCAAATCCCCTATGGTGGAGGAAAATATATGTCGTTTGATTTTATCATTTCTGATTTTGCCAAGAATTATAATTTTAATATAATGACAATACACAGTAGCTTAAAGTTTCTGCAAAGAGAAGGTTACATTGAGCTTACAGATGAGTTATACAGCATGTCGAAACTTCATTTTTTAGTGGGCAGAGATGACTTATATAAGTTTCAAATTGCAAATGTTAAATTCGATGGTTTTATTAAGCTTGTCCTTAGATCTTATACAGGCTTATTTTCGGATTATGTAAATATTGATGAACGTTCACTGGCTAAAAAAGCGAATATTGATATTGAAGTTGTATACAAATATCTAAACAACTTAAAATCGCAAGGAATTTTGAATTATATCCCTCAAAAGAAAAACCCTTTAATTGTTTTCACAGAAGAAAGACTTGATGATAAATCGCTTCATATTTCGAAAGAAAATTACGAATTCAGAAAAAGCAGGTACATTGAGCGAATAGATACTATATTGCATTATGCCTCGTCAAATAATAAATGCAGAAGTCAAATTCTTCTTAACTACTTTGGTGATAAAAACCCTGACAGATGCGGACAATGTGATGTGTGTACACGAAGGAACGAACTTGATTTAAGCAAATATGAGTTTGATTTAATTCTTGATGAGCTAAAAGAAAAACTTCAATACAATTTAGTCTCATTGGATGAATTAGTTTCAAAAAACAGTAAAAACAAAGAGAAAAGCTTAAAAGTAATTCAATGGTTATTGGATAATAATAAAATTATTAAGGATGCACAAGATTTGTTAACCTGGAATCTTGAAAATTAAATTTATTTTTATAGATAAATGAAAATTACTCAACCTGGAAAATAACAATTCCATAATCCCTGTTTCCATCACTATACAATGCAAACAAATGGTTATTATATATTCTTAAGCTTTCAAACTTTTTATTCTTATCAATGTATTCGTACACTTTGACCGGATTTTCAGGATCTTTAATATCGTATACCTCAATGCATTTTCCGCAAGCTACATAAATGTAATTTCCATCTATTATAATATCAGTAGCTCTTCCTTCTGTTTTAATATTAAATACTTCAAGCGGATATAATGGCAATTTCAGATTTAAAACAGTTAATCCTCTAAAATCGTTTGCTAAATAACCATTTGAGTCCTTAACAAGAATTTTATTGACATCATTACCTGTTAAATGATCTCTTGGAAATTCAGCTTGTTTAAATGATGTAAACGGTTCTCCAAATTTAAATGTCTTAAGCCCCCTATTACCACCAGAAATAATAATATAAGGAGGAATAACCTGGATATTTCTTACTGTAAAATCTTTAACATTATTTCTGGAGACCATTTTAATATCATCTAAATTACTCAAATCAACAATTTCCAGTCCCATACCAATATATCCCAACAAAGCATAATTTTCATAAATTTCAGAACAGTATACATCCTGATACCGATAATATGTTCCCAATTGATATGGCATGGTAGGATCGGTAACATCTAAAATTTTTAATCCTAAAGGGCCATACGATAAATACGCTTTGTTATCAATTACTTTTACACAATGAGCAACTCCATATATTTTTTCTCGCGATCGTTTTTCATATTCGGTATAAACCGATAATTCGCTAATATTATTTATATCCTTTATGTTTAAAATATGTAAGCCACTTTTGCCCAGAGGCAGATATAATACAGTATCGTTAATATCAAAATTGGATAGTTCGAATTTTTTCATTTCCGATGAATATTCAGAAACAGGAAAAATATATTGTGCCTTTGCTAGTGCTACAACAGTAATTAAGAATATAATAATAAGAGATAATCTTTTCATTATTTGAAGTTTTAGGATCATAAAAATCTGCTTACTAATTAGCTGCAAATGTATAAATATATGGTTAAATATAGTTCATACGAAAAATAAGTAGTTTTATGGAAGAATGGAATATTGGAATAGGCTGTGAAATCGCTTCGCTTAGTTCCATCATTCCATTTTTCCTCCCGAAAACTTTCGAGATTACATTTTTCCAGATTTGTCACCCACACATTTCCTTGATGATCCTTAAATATTATTTATTCTACATAAATAACCAAACCTTTTAAGTATTCACCCTCAGGATGATAAATATTAATCGGATGATCTACAGGTTGACTTAACTGATGTAGAATCCTAACATTTCGTCCTGTATTAGCAGCAGCAACAAAAATCGTTTTTCTGAAATTCTCTTTACTAACAACTTGCGAACACGAGAAAGTAAAAAGTATTCCACCGGGTTTAATTTTCTCAATTGCTTTAGCATTTAATCTCTTATAACCTTGCAAGGCATTAGATAACACATTACGATGCTTTGCAAAAGCAGGAGGATCGAGAATTATTACATCATATTTATTATCAATATCATTTAAAAACTCAAACGCATCAACTGCAAAAGCTTCATGTCTGCCGGTATCTTCGAAATTGAGTTTAATATTTTCATTTGTAAGATCAATAGCCTTTTTTGAGCTATCGACGGAGTGTACCAACCTGGCTCCTCCATGCATCGCATAAACAGAAAAACCTCCTGTATAACCAAATACATTTAATACTGATCTGTCTTTTGAATATTCTGCTAATAATTTTCTGTTCTCACGTTGATCAATAAAAAAACCTGTTTTTTGACCCTCTTCCCAATTTACTTTGAATTTATTACCATATTCCAAGACAATATTTTCGATTGAGCTACCATAAACATATTCGTTTTTTGCATTTATTCCAGATTTAAACGGGATAGTCGATTCACTCTTATCGTAAACTGCAGTTAGTTTTTCGCCGTAATTATCTTTTAAAGCCTCAATAATATTTTCTTTATTTAAATACATTCCTATTGAATGCATTTGAAGCACAGCTGTTCCGTTATAAAAATCAATAATTAAGCCGGGTAAACCATCGCCTTCGGCATAAACCAGGCGATAAACATTATTATTTTCATTCTCAGCTAATCCAAAATCTTTTCTTAGTTTATATGCATTACTTATTTTTTCTTTCCAAAATTTTTTATCAATTTCCTTTTCTTCAAATGATATTATCCTAATAGCAATCGAACCTATCTGGTAATGCCCCAAAGCCAGAAATTCATCCTTATTATCTGTTACCCTCACCAGATCACCCTCATTTACATTTCCAATGATCTTTTTAATTGCTCCTGAAAAAATCCATGGATGGTATCGTTTAACAGACTGATCCTTTCCTGATTTTAATATTACTTTTGGATAATTCATATTCTGAGTTAATTATAATTTATGATAGCTATGATTTAATTTCTTATGAACTTGCAAACAAGCCCAGGCATCGGTTGCAGCATAAACTTGCTGTGCTTCAGAAAGTTCTTCTCTTTCCCAATTTGTAACTTGTTGCGATTTTGATATTCTTTTATCTAAAACAATTGCACTAATTTTTTTTAAACTTTTGGCTTCAATACCAAAATCTTCAACATAATCCTGCAAATCAATAAAACTGTTAGGTTCAAACTCCCTGATATTTCTTAATATTTTAATATCATCTTTTATGGCCAGACCTATTTTCTTTACACGCTTATCGCTAAGTATATTCTTAATTTCGTCCGGGAATCCAATTCTGTTTATTCTTATTAAAAACGCCTGGGTTGATGATGTCAACTGTAATAATGATACTGGATTAATAATACCTTTTTTAAAAGCCGGTTTTGTTTCTGTATCAAAACCAAGAATCTTATGTTCTTGTATCAAAGGCAAAAAATAATCTAACTTATCAAAAGTGTCGATAACAAAAATGCCCCCGTCAAACTGATAAAGTGGCAAATCATTTATTTCATCGTTCGTTAAATTTTCTGCAAACATTTACTCCTCTCCTTTTCTAAAATCAGCCTGCCGCTTTGTTAATATCCAGTTGCTTGTATCAATATCATCGTCCTGCTTTTCGTTGTCAACACTATCACCATCCTCGTCCTCTTCCAAATCATCATCTCCAAAAAACACACTATGAATTGCTTTTAATGCATTTAACAATCTCTGGCCCCATAATTCCTCAAAATTTAACTGACACTCCCATAATGCATCATTCATAATCTCATCTGTTCCAATATTATAAAGAGTAACGAAGTTTTTTAAATCCTGGTAAATATCTGCTAAATTATCCGAAATGGAAGTAGTACTTTGTTCAACTTGTTCATGGCTTAACGGATCAAAGATTTCTATATAATCATCATGAAAGCCCAGTTTTTTTTGAACAGAATTATGAATAAAATCCCATTCTTCTTCTGTTACAAATTTTTCGTTTCCATCATCGAACACAGATTCGAATTTTGGTAAAAGGGATACCTTCAAATAAATTAATGACAGCAATTTTCTGGCTTTATCCAAAAAATCTTTTTTTGTAAACCTTGCTGTATTTTCAACAAACGAGCAATATTCACCGGCGACTGTAACAAATTCAGTAATATTTTGCGAGTATACTATATTGCTATTAAAATCTTCTTCCATTATTCATTCCATAAATTCAGGGCAAAGGTATAAAAGATATTTTATTTAAGAGGACCTCTAATAATTCATTTGCGACATAAATAATCATACCATTTCGAATATAAAAGTATAAGATAATTCTTGCGAGTATTTAACCATTCTAAATTTCAAAGTTCCGCATAGAATGCAGCAGCACTTTAAAAAGAATTGGTTTAATATGTTAGTTAGATTTGAGGATAGCTTCGGTTCTCCTCTTTTTTATCTTGTAAAAACCCATTCTGTTTCAGTAGACACATCATGGTTAAACAGATAGCCACCCGAATCAAAAGCTTTTATTTCTTCAGTATCTTCAATCCTGTTCTGAATTATAAACCTGCTCATTAATCCACGTGCAGTTTTTGCATAAACAGTTACTACTTTATATTCATTTCCTTTATCCTCCTTGAAAACGGGTGTAATTATATCAGCTTTAATAAATTTAGATTTAACTACTTTGTAATATTCATTCGATGCCAAATTAATTAAGACTTTATGTTTATGGTTTGAGAGTTCTTTGTTTATATAATCTGCAATTTTCGTTCCCCAAAATTCATATAAATTTCTGCCTTTGGGATTTTTTAAGGGAATTCCCATTTCAAGGCGATAAGCCTGCATTAAATCCAATGGTCTCAAAATTCCATATAATCCTGATAAAATCCTTAAATGATTTTGTGCAAATAATAAATCATCTTCGGATAAAGTTTTTGCATCTAAACCAACATAAACTTGTCCTTTAAATGCCAATAATGATTGCTTTGCATTATCAGGTGTAAATGGTGTTTTCCATGATAAATTTCTCTCAAAATTAAGATTTGCAATTTCATCATTAACTTTCATCAAACGTACAATATCTTTTGGATTTAACTTTCTTAACTCTTTAACTAATATTTTAGAATCATCTATAAAATCAGGCATTGAAAACTTCTGTGTCTGAGCCAACGATTTAAAATCCAAAGTTTTTGCAGGTGATATTATTGTAATCATAAATCAATTCTTTATTATTAAAATAGTCTTTCTATTTTAAACATTAGGAAGTGAGTTATGTTCATAAAAAAAGCGGTGCTTTTAAACACCGCCACGTCTTTGAAAATTACTGCATAATTTAGCAGTATCGTTATTTAGGTTAGGGTATTGAAACAAAATTTAATTGATGCAACAAACTATAGATGGTAATAAATAAAAAATGGTTGCGTTAATTTTAAAAAAAACTCTCTTCGATTAAGACACCAAATACAAAAAGCCCTGTAATAGGGCTTTTAATAAGATTTTTTTTTATTGTACAGAAAGTGCTTTTTGATCCTCGGTATATTTTAATTTAAAATATAAAACTACAGAAAGTATTGCATAAAGAGGGTAAGTAACAGCTGAAACCAGCGAATTTAAAACTACAGACCATATACCTATATCATATATTTGCGTATTAAATAAATCTCTTATACTGCCGGTTTCATTCCAATTATCAAAAAACATAATTGCGAATGGAATGGAAATAATTGCACTCATAACAATTGATATTAATATCATAATAAGCATAAATAATACTACAGACCCCAATGCCGACCAAAAATTTTTATGCGCTAAAATAAAAGTCCTGCCAATAACATCAATTGCATTTTTTTCTTCAACAACAATAACTGTTCCTCCTGTCATAAGTACTGTTCCCAGATAAATCATTGCGAGAAATGATCCTATAATTAAAGCAATAATGCCTAAAAAAGCTCCTGCAATAAGAATGAGGACAGATAAAATCAAAAAGAAAATCATATGGATTGAATATTTCCTAACTGATTCTCCCAAAACATCCCCAACATGAACTTTCGGATTTATGTCGCTTTTTATTAAGTAATTAACCAAAAAACTAATTAATGAACCATAAATCATAAAATATACAATAGATCCAATTAAAATTTCTTTTCTCATCTCAAAAATCATTTTTATCAAATCTTCAGGATCTGTTAATTTGGTCAATTCTAAAAAACCTATTTTATAAAAAGTCATCTGAATAATAAAAGCAGCTACAAAACTGTAGATGAATAATACACCAAATTTCTTAAAATAAATATTTAAAATATTTGATAATACCGAGTCAACTTCCATTGGCTTATATAAGCTGTGTTGTTTTATATCAATCATAATTAAAGTTTAAATTTATTATGCTGCGAAATTAAATAATTTAAAGGATTTTCATGGTTTGATGAATATATTTTTAACTATTAATATGAATAATATGGTCATCAAAAACTATAAAGTCATGTAAAAAAATGCTTAAATCTTTACAAGTAATTTCTTTTTTATTAACTTAACCAACGTTTTTAATTTAATAATTTCCAACTATGGACAAAAGTTCAAAAAGAAAGTCGATTTACAGGTTGCTATTTTTCAAGGTAACCTTTACTGTACTTTTACTTAACATTATACTGGCAATTATTACAGTTCAGGATACTATTAACATCCAAATAAAGAGTGAAAACGATCTTCGAGAGAAAATCAGAAACGAAATAATAGGACTTAGCGATTTTCAGACAGCTGCTTTAAAAACTTTTGAAAAATCGTTCTATGATGCCCAAAAAGAAGCATTAGAAGATCTCACTAATAACACACATGTTGATCTTAGAGAAGAAAACCTTAACAAACAACTGAAATCTCTGGGACTTGATTCAACCTTTCATGACATTTATATCATTGAAAACAATATTGTGGTTAACACAACATATACTCCAGACTGGGGATTGGATTTCTCTGCATTTGGAGAAGAAAGAATTAATCATTTGAACAGAATCTTAAAATCCAAAGCTTTTTTTGCCGAAAGATTTCAGTTTGAATCTTCCACGAAAAGACTTAAGTCATATTCATACAAAGCTGCAAAAGATGGAAAGTTTTTAATAGAAATAGGAAGCTATTCTGAAGTAGCTGATAAGATAATGGAAATGTTTGTAAACAGGTTAAAACAAATTACTGCAGAAAATACAAACATAGTTTCTGTTAACTATTGGTTTGGAAATACTGAGTATCAATTTCCTTTGATCGACGAGCCTTTAAATCGATATGTCCCTGACAGCTTAATAATAAATGCTTTTATTGAAAAACGTGATCAGGAAGCAGAATTTAATATAAAAGACCAAAAATTAAATGCAGAACTTTTGTATATGGAGCAAGATCCTTCAACAAGACTTCCGGACTTTGCATTATCAGTTATTACAGATATAACTCATAAAAACGACCCGATCATAAAAATTATTAAACGACAAGCTTTATTCGCATTAAGCTTTTTAATATTAATTATTGGATCAATTTTTATTGCAATACGGTCACTCAAAAAACATCAATAATAAAACCGAAGAGAGATTTTGATGGCACAGGTTGTACTTGTGCCATTTTAATATAGTTCAAATATGAGCCAGGTTTTTAAAAAGGATAATCAGTATTATAAATTCTGTTTTTATGGTTTTTTAAAGAATTTACGTTTTTTTGAACCGTTTCTGATTTTATTTTTTCTTGATAAAAATATTACCTTTTTGCAAATAGGAACATTATATGCGATTCGCGAAGTTTTTATTAATATTCTAGAAATACCTTCCGGAATTATTGCCGATGTTTTTGGTCGAAAGAAATCACTCATAATTTCATTTTTATTTTACATCACTTCCTTCTTAATATTCTTTACATCAGACTCTTATTACATCTTTATTATTGCAATAATATTTTATGCTATTGGAGATGCCTTTAGAACCGGAACTCATAAAGCAATGATATTCGATTACTTAAAAATAAAAGGGTGGAAAGATCAACGTGTTCATTATTACGGGCATACCAGATCGTGGTCGCAAATGGGATCTGCAATTTCCTCATTATTGGCTGCCTCAATTGTTTTTTATACAGGGAACTTTAAATCTATTTTTATTTTTTCAACTATTCCATATTTATTAGACCTGATACTTGTTTCTACTTATCCTAAAGTATTAGATGGAAAAAACATCTATTCAAAAACTGATAGTATAAAAGAAATATTATACAAAGTATTACGTGATTTTAAATTCTCATTTAAAAACAAATATATTTTAAGAGCAATTGCAAATCTCTCTGTTCACAGTGGATTTCACAGAGCTATTAAGGATTATTTACAAGCCGTAATTCAAATATTTGCTTTATCTATTCCTGTATTGCTAGCTTTTTCTGATAATCAAAGATCAGCAATACTTATTGGGATTTTATATTTCATTATTTATTTTTCAACTTCCTATGCATCACGAAAAGCAGGAAAATTAACAGACAAATTCAAATCAATAGAACTAGTTTTAAATTCTACTATGTATATTGGATTCGCTCTGGCATTCTTAAGTGGAATATTTTTTCATTATGGATTTTATTTTGCCTCTATCATGTTTTACATAGGAATATACCTAATTGAAAATCTTCGAAATCCAGTTGGTGTTGCTTATGTTAGTGAATTATATCAAGATGACATTCTAGCAACTGCTCTTTCAGCTAATTCACAAGCAAAAAGTCTTTTGGCAGCTATAATTGCGCCAATTATAGGATTTTTAGCTGATAGATTTGGGATAGGTATTGGATTATCTTCACTAGCACTATTAATTATTATTTCAACTCCTTTGTATTTGGCTAAACATAAAACTTAAAAAATCAAGACTCTTTCCGTTTTCAGCTTTAGTAAGGAAGTCTGGCCAATGGAACAATATCCTGACTGGCAAATTCTTTATTCAGATATTTGTAATATCCTGTAATAGCAATCATTGCTGCATTATCGGTAGTAAATTTGAATTCAGGCATGAAGGTTTCCCATCCAAAATCTTTAGCTCTTTCCTCAAGAGCATTTCTTAAACCGGAATTTGCAGAAACACCACCAGCTACAGCTATCTGATTTATTCCCGTTTGTTTTACAGCCATTTCCAACTTATTCATTAATATTTCAATAATAGTAAACTGTATGCTGGCACACAAATCCATCATATTTTCTTTCACAAAATCAGGATTTTTATTTATGCTGTCGCGAATAAAATATAAAAAGGAAGTTTTTAATCCACTAAAACTATAATCAAGATTCTTTATTCTTGGTTTACTAAAAGTAAAAGCAAGCTTATTACCTTGTTGAGCATTTATGTCAATAACAGGTCCGCCCGGATAAGGCAAACCAATAACTTTAGCACATTTATCAAAAGCTTCACCAGCTGCATCGTCAATAGTTTGTCCAATAATTTCCATTTCTAAATGGTTTTTTATTATAACAATCTGTGTATGCCCACCCGAAACCAACAAACACAAAAATGGAAATTCAGGTACTTTCTTTTCCTTTTCCAATTCTTTAATAAAATGTACTAGAATATGTGCCTGCAAATGGTTTACTTCAACTAAAGAAATATCCATTGCCAATGAAAATGACTTAGCAAATGAAGTCCCTACCAATAATGATCCTAATAAGCCCGGTCCACGAGTAAAAGCAACTGCATTAATATCATTTTTCAAAACTTTTGCAAGTTTTAATGCCTGATCAACAACCGGAATAATATTCTTCTGATGCGCCCTCGAAGCTAACTCAGGTACAACACCTCCATAAGCTTTATGAACGTCCTGATTAGCAATTACATTTGATAAAAGATAACCATCTTTAATAATTGCTGCTGAAGTATCATCGCAAGATGATTCTATCCCAAGTATTGTAACGCTCATTTAATGCTTAGAATTTGAGTTATTTATAATTTTTTTTACTTCTTTTACGTTAGAATTTCAAAAGGCAAAAGTATTAAAAAAATATATAAAATATTGATCATTTTTTTGTTGGTAATAATAGCAATACCAACAATAGCTTTTTTTGTTTTACAAAACAGTAAGGTTCAAACCTATCTTACCCAGAAAATTGCCAAAGAAATTTCTAAAAATCTGAATGCTAAGTTCGAAGTTGAATCAGTAAATTTTAAATTTTTTAATCGTGTAGTGTTAAAAAATGTATATATCGAAGATCAACTAAAAGATACATTGCTTTTTTCAGAAGAGATAATTTGCAACTTAAAAAAGCTTGATAAGAAACAGCGAGTAATTAGCCTAAGTAATATAAACTTAGTTAATGCCAAAATCTATCTGCATAAATTTGATTCTTTACAAGCTATAAATATCAGGTTTGTCACGGAAAATACTCACAAAAAAGATACATCCGTTAATAATAAACCTAAATGGCAAATATCTTTTCAAAACATTGAAATGCACAAGTCAACTTTCCGGTTTAAATCTTTTAAAAAAATACAAGAAAATCAGGGAGTAGTAAGTTTTAATGATTTAGTCTGCCATATAGAAGATTTGGACATAAGGAACCTTACAATTGAAAACGGAGTAGTCAATTTTTATACTAAAAAACTAAAATTCCAGGAAAAATCCGGCTTTGTTGTTTATAATATGAAATTCAATATGAGTATTGGAAAACAACACATGATTTTCAGAAACTTAAAAATCAGGACTCCATACTCTTATATAAATGCCGATTCATTAGTTTTCCGCCATAACGATTTTGAAGAATACCAACAATTTGCGAAAAATATATACTTGGATTTTGCTTTGCAAGAATCAAATATAAGTTTTATTGATATAGGTTATTTTTCTCAAATATTTCAAAACATTCCTGTAAACACAGTGCTTTCAGGCAGGGTATACAGTAAGCTCAGTACCTTCAAAGGGAAAAATGTAAAATTCCACATTGGCGAACAAACCGAATTAATTACTGACTTTAATCTAAGCGGGTTACCAGATCATAAGCAAATGTTTATGTATGTTGATTTTAAGAAATTAACAACTTGTGCCAAAGATTTTGAGATAATCAATAAATTCTTTAAAAAAGGGAGCGGTTTTTCAATTCCTGAGAGTTTCGATAAATTAGGAATAATCAGTTACAAAGGTAATTTTGCAGGATTCTATGATGATTTTGTAACCTATGGGAAATTTACTTCTGATCTTGGTAATATTTCAACCGACCTTTCTTTACAACCTGACACTTCCAAAACTTTAGCATTCAGTGGAAATCTAAAAACAAGTAATTTCAATATTGGAGAACTGGTGAATGGTACCGAAATAATTGGCAAAATTAGTATGAATGCTCAAATTAAAGGAACCACAAGCACCAATAAAACTATTAAAGCCACAACCAAAGGTGTTATTAATAATATTGAAATTAATGATTACAATTATCAGAACATTATACTAGATGGATATTTAACTGAAAAAACATACGACGGGTATTTAAGCATTTCTGACCCTAATATTCAAGTTGATTTCAGGGGAGGAATAGATTTCTCAAAAGAAATTCCAGTTTTTAATTTTAAAGCTTCAGTTCCAAATTCAAACCTTTATGGTTTAAATATTGATAAAAAAGATACTACCGCAAGCTTATCATTTGACGTAACTGCCAATTTCGAAGGAATTGACGTGGACAATGCTGTTGGTGAAATTAATTTCTCAAATACAAAGCTTATAAAACTTAATGAAGAAATGGCTTTTGATACCTTAATGCTCATTTCTGAACAATTTGCTGATACTCATAGAATTGAATTGAAATCGGATTATATTGATGCTTTACTAATTGGATCTTATAAATCAAGCTTACTACTTCAATCCTTACAGAATCTATATTATAATTATCTGCCGGCTCTAATAAAAGAGCCAACCGATACTTTAACTTTAGATTATAATAATAATTTCACCTTGGATTTAGACTTTAAAAAAACGAATATCATAAGTAGATTTTTTATTCCAACCATTTCTTTTAGCGACAGTACAAGTTTAAGATTCAACTACAATGCAAAACAAAAAATGCTGCTCTTAAATGTTTTCGCGAAGGAATTTAAATATAACAAGCACACATTCAGCAATTTGACCGTAAATACATTTTCAAATGACAGTATATTCACTGTTATTACTAAATGTAATAGTTTTTTACTTAATAATTATTTTACACTTGATAACTTCAAAACAACATCATTAACTCATCACAATAATATTGATTTAAAAATTGACTGGGACAATACCGATACGGTTAATTACGAGGGGAAAATTCTTGCTTCTACTTCTATCAGTCAGAAAGAACCATTTGATGATCCTTCGTTTAAAGTGACCATTTTACCATCTCAGATAATCGTAAAAGATTCGCTCTGGTTTATCAATAAATCTCAAATTAAAATTGATACTACTTCAATTGCAATTAATAATTTTAGAATAAATCATGGAAATCAATATTTTGATGTCAATGGCAAAATTTCAGAAAACCTGAATGATACTTTGTTTTTTGACTTTGGAAGTTTAAACCTTGCACATGTTAACATTATTACAAAAGAAAAGAAGCTTGAGTTTGAAGGAATAATTAATGGTAAAGCAAATTTCTCAAGTATTTTTGATAATCCTCTATTTTATGCCGATCTTGAGATTGATAATCTCATTTTAAATAAAGAAGAACTTGGGTATACGCATATTATTAGTCACTGGATTGAAAAAAATAATGCCATTCAGGTAGAAGCTTCAACTTTACACAATGATAAAAGAACTGTTAACATATCCGGTAATTATTATCCAAATGATAAAAACATTATGTTTAACATTATATTGGATGAATTAGGTTTAAATATTTTAAATCCATTTTTAAATAGCTTTGCATCAAATATAAACGGAATTAGTGATGGTGCTGTTTTAGTAACCGGAACATTAAAACAACCTAATTTCAATGGCAGCTTATATATACAAAATACTGCTATGACAATTGATTACATTAAAACACGCTACAATTTTACAACAGAAGTACAGGTAGAAAAAAATTCATTAATATTTAAGGATGTTAATGCATTTGATACTTATGGTAATATGGGACTAGCCAATGGATTTGTTAAGTTTGGCCCCAAGAAAGATATTAGTTTCAATTTTAATATTGATGCAAATGGCATTCATGCATTGAATACTACAAGGGTAGATAATGAATCTTTTTATGGTACTGCCTTTATTTCGGGAATCGTTAAAATAAACGGGAATAAAGGAAATACATTTGTTGATATTTCGGCCAAAACTGAAAAAAATACTAAAATTAATATCCCTTTAACTCAATTGCAAGATGCTGACCAGTCAGGCTTCTTAACTTTTATAAATAAAAACGAAGAAGTTGAAACAAACACTTCAGAATATAACTACGATTATTCAGGATTTGGTTTAAATTTCGATTTGGAAATTACACCTGACGCAGAAGCCTTGTTAATTTTTGATTCTACAATTGGTGATATGATACGTGGTACAGGTGAGGGTAATATAAAAATGGAGATTGATGCCAATAATGACTTTAAAATGTATGGTGATTTTACTATTGAAAAAGGAGATTATTTATTTACCCTTCAAAATGTGATTAACAAAAAATTTAAAATTAAGCACGGTGGTAATATTATATGGAACGGAGAACCCTACAATGCAAATATTGATTTTGAAACAATTTATGGCTTAAAAACCTCGTTAAGCAGTCTTGTTGATTCTACTCTATCATATTATTCTACCGACGATTATAAAAAACGTATTCCTGTTGAATGCCAGGTATATCTTACAGATAATTTAATGAATCCGAATATTAGATTTGATATTAATCTTCCTACAGCCGACGAAGAAGCCAAAACACTTTTAAAAACAGCTATAAATACTGAAGAAAAACTTAACAAACAGTTTCTTTCATTACTTGTATTAAACTCGTTTATGCGCGAACAAACATCTGGTGTAACTAATAGTTCAAGCACAACAGGTATTGGCACTGTAACTGCTAGTGAATTGTTATCAAATCAATTAAGTCATTGGTTATCGCAAATTAGTGACGATTGGGATATTGGTGTTAATTACAGGCCCGGAGACGAAATATCACAAGATGAAATTGAAGTAGCATTATCAACTCAATTCTTTGATGACAGAGTTAGCATTGACGGTAATGTTGGATATGGCGGGCAATCTATTGATCAGACAAGTAACATTGTTGGCGATTTTAGTGTTGATGTTAAAATTAATAAAAGTGGGAAATTACGTGTGAGAGCTTTTAATGAATCTAACGATAAACTGCAGTACGAAAATGCTCCATATACACAAGGTGTTGGAATCTTTTATCGTGAAGAATTCAATTCCTTTTCCGAACTACTCGATAAATTTTGGAACAGAATTAGCAGGAAGAAAAAGTAAGCGTTCACAGAGTTAATAAATAAATTACTCAATTGCCTGCCTCGCAGCGAAGAATGAGCGTATCAGGGTTTCATTGTTCAATTGTTCAATTGTTAAAATACAACAAGTAATATGAAAAAAAGTATAGGGGTGTTTACTTATTTGCAACAATTATTGTACTATAAGACAAATGCTCACTTTGAACAACCCTCTCCATTATTTTGTGAAATATTGTTTGCTTGTAAATAGATCTATTTATTCTAAACGAGAATTCATCTAAGTAA
>JAUWQL010000143.1 GCA_030611105.1 Bacteroidales bacterium | reverse complement strand
TTACTTAGATGAATTCTCGTTTAGAATAAATAGATCTATTTACAAGCAAACAATATTTCACAAAATAATGGAGAGGGTTGTTCAAAGTGAGCATTTGTCTTATAGTACAATAATTGTTGCAAATAAGTAAACACCCCTATTCAAAAATTTAATCATTTATCTATTTCACTTTAATCCAAATTTACTAATTTACTAATAAACTGTTTCCTGCCAACTTCAAACTGTTGCTGCATTCTGCCGCTGCTTATTACTGCTTCACACAAACGCTGTCAGGCCTTTCCTTTCCGTTGTCAACCCACAGACTCTGACAGGTTTCCCCGTCGCTTAATTTTACCATTTTACTAATAAACTAATTATTATTATTTTCATCATTTAAATGTTTTTCTTTTTCTTTTTGTTGTAATCTCTTGTTTATAACGTAAATTACGATGACAACAGATACTATAAAAACTAAAATATAAAATTTGCCCATTTTTAACAGGTGTTATTTAATTCTTCTAATAATGCGTAATTCGTGTGTGTATTTTTTAAGATCAAGATTATAAATTCCTTGTTGATCAAGTTTGTCAATACGAACTTTCCCGTATGCGTGACTTATTTCATTATTATTTAATATAATTCCAACGTGAATAATATTTCCTTCATCATCATCAAAAAAAGCCAAATCTCCGGGTTTCACATCTGAAATAAAATTTACTGTGCTTCCTAAATTTACTTGTTGATTTGCATCACGGGGAAGCTTTATACCAATTACTTTGAATATTACCTGAACAAAGCCTGAACAATCAATTCCAAATGGATTTTTCCCTCCCCACAAATAAGGGCTATTTAAAAACTGTTTTGATATATTCTCTATATCTGGTTTATCATCATTATACTTCCCGGGTAACTGATATTGATTTTTATTAATTATAAAGGATTGATTTACTTTATTAAAGTTTGGTAATGACGAACCCATTGGCAATATCATTTGTTCATTTTTATCATTTATAATGATATTTGAAAGATTTTGGATTACAGTACCTGGATTAGAATTAATATGATTAAATGAATCTTCAGAAAGTTTTGTTATGCTATTTGAATCAATCCAGCCTTCATAACTATCAAAAGTAATCTTTACATAACTCCATTTATGAGCTTCTTCTATTATTTGAAAAGTTTCCCCAAATAATATCTGGCTTGTCATTTCACTTTGATGATTAGGTTCTTTTCTAACAGAAATTATACTTAACTCACTTATGCCGTGTTTAACCATTTGCTAAAGTTTTCAATATGCTAAAATTACAAATTACTAAATTAAGAATTGAGTGATTAGACAATTTTATACTTTTTCAACAAAAAATAAATTTACTTGTTAGTTTAGAGGTTCTCTTTAAAGATTTGCTATATCAATTATTTGAAAAGCTATAATATTGATGAAAATTTATACATTTGTATAAAGAACAACTAAAGAAAAAATGAAGCGATTTTTCGATTATCTAAAGAAAAACTATAAATACATATTTAGAGCTTTTCTATTTATTGTAACTATTGCACTAATAGTATATATTTTCCCTCGCGAAGGGAAATTCAAGTATGAGTTTCAAAAAGGAAGACCATGGTTACATGAAAATCTTTTTGCTCCTTTTGATATTCCTATATATAAAAGTGAAAAGCAAATACAGAACGAAAGAGACAGTATGCTTTTGTACTTTAATCCCTATTTTAAATACGATAGCACAATTTTAATAACCGAAACAAGCAAAATTCTCAAATATTATTCGAACAAACAAGAAGAGTTTATTTCAGATAAAACGGAAGCAAATAGTGAATTTAATAATTACCGGAAACAAATTTTTATAAAAAATTCTGATAGTTTTAGGGAGGATGCTTTACAAATAATTGAAGAAATATATTTAAAGGGAATCATTGAGATTAATGAGGTTACGGAAGAACTGTCTGCTGAAGCTGATATTATCCTATTAAAAGGGAATTTGGCAGAAAATTATATTTTTGGTAACACCTATACTCAAAAGAATGCATATGAGCAGGTTACGAAATTGGTAAACGAATATATTGAGGGGAATAAAGTCAACCTCAAACACCCTGATTTTTATAGAAACATAAATCTTTATGAGTTCATTGTTCCAAATGTTTTTTATGATCAGAACACATCAGAAAAAGTAAAGAATGAATTGCTTAGTAATGTGTCACTTACAAAAGGAATGGTCCAGGCAGGAGAGAAGATTATATCGCAAGGAGAAATTATTGATACAAAATCGTTTAGAATTTTAGAATCACTTAAGCATGAATCTGAAACAAGATTAGGTAATGATTATTTCTCTCATTTGATTTTATTGGGGCAGATAATTTTTGTTTTTGCATGTGTTTTTGTGCTGTTTTTATTTCTACTGAATTTTAGAATTGAGATTTTAAAACATAGTCTGAAAACTATGTTTATTTTAATGTTAGTTTTGATTTTTGTATTTATTTCAAGGTTTTCAATAAAATATCTGTATATAATTCCATTTGCACTAATTCCAATTATAATAAAAACTTTTTATGATGCACGTTTGGCATTGTTTATACATATTATTACCGTTTTACTGATTGGGTTTTTTGCACCTAATGGCTTTGAATTTATTTTTCTAAATTTTATAGCAGGAATTGTTGCAATTTTTAGTTTAACCAATCTTTACAGGAGAGGTAAATTATTCCTTTCTGCTGGTTTAGTATTTCTTACGTATAGTTTTGTTTATTTTGGTCTGGCTATAACTCAGGAGGGGAATTTTTCAGGAATTGAATACCGAAACTTTCTATATTTCGCTTTTAACGGCAGTTTAGTATTATTAACTTTTCCATTAATTTACATTTTTGAAAAGATATTTGGGTTTTTGTCAGATTTATCTTTAATGGAATTGTCCGATACAAATCAGAAACTACTTCGTTCCCTGTCAGAAAAAGCCCCCGGAACATTTCAACATTCAATGCAGGTTGCAAATTTGGCCGAAGAAGCAATTTATAAGATTGGAGGAAATCCATTATTAGTCAGAACGGGTGCATTATATCATGACATTGGTAAAATTACTAATCCAATATATTTTATCGAAAATCAGCGAACAGGATTTAATCCCCACGATATGCACGAGTTTGATGAAAGTGCTAATATTATTATCAGTCATGTTAAAGATGGGGTAGAACTTGCAAAGAAAAATAACCTGCCTGAACAACTAATTGAGTTTATACGAACACATCATGGTACTACAAAGGTTCAGTATTTTTACAGATCATATATTAAAAAATTTCCGGATAAAGACGTAGATGTTAATATGTTTACTTATCCCGGGCCAAAACCATATTCAAAGGAAATGGCTGTTTTAATGATGGCCGATTCTGTTGAAGCTGCATCAAGAAGCTTGACTGACATAAATGAAGAGGAAATCAGTAATCTGGTTGAATCTATAATTACAAATCAAATGAATGAGGGCCAATTCGATTATGTAGATATTAACTTTAGAGACATAACCGAAATAAAAACTCTTTTTAAGGATAAATTAATGAATATCTACCATGCGAGAATAAAATATCCGGAAAAGAAATAATTTTTTTTAAATACACTAAAATGTTTAGTAAGTATTTTAGTCATTTTTAATTTTAGGGCATTTCTAAATTACCATCTTATATCAATAATTTCAACATCAGGGTATTTATTTTCATCAAAGATGAAATAAGAATCATCAAAATTTGAATTTGTTTTATAATTTTGAATTGTAATGGTGTAATGTGATCCATCTTTCCCAAAAATTGTGGCCGAAGAAAGAAAATATTCATTGGTATTTATTTGCAATCTTATTCTCGAGAAATCTTCTTCCATATCAATAGGAAACAAGTCAATTAATGCGTAATTCTTTCCATTTTCGGATATATTATCAATTAATTGATATTTATAATCATTTTCATAAATTGTAAATAATCTTTTTGGATTATTAAAAATATCTTCATCGTCAGGTTCAGGTTCGGTAATATTTACCTCATTTACATCAGGGAGATAACTCCACAAGGTTTTTCCATCGTAAAATGATTCGCTATCCATAAATTTCAGTCGGTACTTATCGCCTTTTACTGTAATTGTTCCTTCAGATGAATTCTGAATGTTATCTTTTATATTCTTATAAGATACTTTAAAATCTGTTTTAATTATTTTATGTGATTTTGTTTTTTCCGTAAGTTGATCAAGAATCTTTTTTGCTTCAGGATCTTGTTGTGCAAAAATTATAGTGTATCCCAGAATGAATACTGTTAATAAGATTATTTTTTTCATTTGTTTATATTTTAGACCTTAAGGTTTTAAAAATCATAAGGTCTGGTTGAAAATTTTGTTATGGATATGCTGGAATAATTAAACGTTGTCAAGGAAATCTTTCAAATATTGTTCCAAAGAATATTCATCCTGAAAAAGAACCTGTCTTGCTTTACTTCCTTCAAACGGGCCAACAATATTTGCTGCTTCAAGTTGATCAATGATTCTTCCGGCACGATTATAACCTATCGCAAATTTTCTCTGAATTAATGAAGTTGATCCCTGTTGGTGTCGCACAACTAACCGGGCAGCATCTTCAAACATCACGTCACGTTTTGAGAAATCTACTTCGCCAATTTCATTAAATCCTTCAGGGCTGTATTCTGGCAACATAAATGCAGTTGGATAACTTTGTTGTGATCCAATGTATTCAGTAATTCTGTCCAATTCAGGTGTGTCAATAAACGCACATTGTAATCGTACTAAATCACCACCGGTTGATATTAACAGGTCTCCTCGTCCAATTAAATGATTTGCACCGGGACTGTCTAGTATTGTTCTTGAATCGACCATGGAAGAAACTCTAAAAGCAAGTCGTGCCGGAAAGTTTGCTTTAATTACACCTGTAATAATATTGGTCGAAGGTCTTTGGGTTGCAATAATAAGATGTATTCCTATTGCACGTGCTAATTGGGCTAATCGAGCAATAGGCCCTTCAATTTCTTTCCCTGCTGTCATAATTAAATCAGCAAATTCATCAACAATAACAACGATATATGGTAAATATTTATGCCCTTTTTCCGGACTTAGTTTTCTTGCAATAAATTTGGCATTGTATTCTTTAATATTTCTTACATGAGCAACTTTTAACAGGTCGTAACGGTGATCCATTTCAATACCCAGTGAATTAAATGTGTTAACTACTTTTTGAGTATCTGTTATTATTGCTTCATCGGAATCGGGAAGCTTTGCCAAAAAGTGTTTTTCAATTTTAGTGTATAATGTAAGTTCTACTTTTTTAGGATCGATCATTACAAATTTCAACTGTGCAGGATGTTTTTTGTAAAGTAAAGAAGTTATAATGGCATTTAATCCTACGGATTTACCCTGGCCTGTTGCACCGGCAAGAAGCAAGTGAGGCATTTTAGTCAGATCGAATACATAAGTATCGTTTGAAATTGTTTTTCCAAGGCCTATTGCTAAGTCATACTTCGATTCACTAAAAACCTTTGATTCAAGAATAGAACGCATCGAAACGATTTCCGGTTTTTGATTTGGAACTTCAATTCCAATTGTTCCTCGTCCCGGGATTGGAGCAATTATGCGAATTCCTAGTGCCGATAAACTTAAAGCTATATCGTCTTCCAGATTTTTAATTTTTGAAATTCTAACACCGGGAGCAGGTATAATTTCGTAAAGAGTGACTGTTGGTCCAACAGTAGCTTTAATTTTGTCGATCTGTATTTTATAATTTGCCAGTGTTTCAACAATCTGATTCTTATTGGCAATTATTTCATCTTTGTTAATTTCACCATTGGTATCCTGACCATAATTTTCAAGTAAATCTAAAGGAGGCAACTTATAAGAAGATAACTCAAGCGTAGGGTCATAATTTTCAAGCTGATAATTTTTAATATTATCATTTAACTTTTCTTCTTTATGCTTTTCCTCTATAGTAAGCTCTATACCCTCTTCTTTTTCAGGCATATCGTTTAAATCTTGTTTCTGCTCTGTTTGAGAAGTATTTGTTTCTGTTTCAGTTTTTTCTATATTTTTTGTAATAAAAATCAAATCTTCATCAATACTTTCTTCTTTAGATTCATTTTGTTGATTATTTTGTAGATCTTCTTGCGATTCATCCTTATATTCTGCAGAATATTGATCTTCAAATTCAGCATAATCTTTTTTAAATAATCCCGCAGATAATTTAATAATCCAATCGTATGATTTTTTAAAAGACAGAATAATAAATGAAATTATGGCGATAGAGAGTAAAAATGCAGTTCCGATTTTCCCTAAAAAAGAATTTAACCATTGTGCAATAATAAAACCATGTCCTCCTCCCAAACCGCTCCCTAAATATCCATTTGAATTACCAAATAAATAGCCTAAAAAAACTGATAATATTATTGTGCCTATAATAGCAATTTTAAATGCTTTGCGAATAGAGTAAATTTTAATATTAAAAAAACGAAATCCTATAACGAATAATAGGAAAGGAAATGTAAATGAAGCAATACCAAACCATTTATTTATAAACAAATTTGCAAAGTGAGCTCCGGCTTTCCCTGACCAATTTTCTACAGATATTTCAGTAGCAGAAATAACTTTCGAAAATTGAAAACTCTGATCAACCTTCCATGTAAAAAAATATGAAATAAATGCTAAAGTTAAAAAGGCTGACATGAAAATAGTTGTCACTCCTAAAATAATTTTTAAGCGTTCATCGGATAATAATTTCTTTTTCTTTTTTTTAACTCTTGTTTTATTATTGCTTTTTGTAGCCATTGATTATTTAATAACAAATTGTTGTTTACCATAACCTGAATTATTCACAAATAATCTATTACGAGTTGAAATTAGTTGTTATAATTGAAAATGCTCGAATTTTGCTTCTCACCGTAGCTAAAGCTATGCCTGCGATGCCTAATTCTGTGCTTTCCAATTTTATTGCTTCTTTCAACTCTCATAACGAAGATTCATGAATAATTTAGGTTGAAGCATTAAATTTACTGCAAAGTAAAATAAATTAACATAAAAATTAACAGAAAATATGATTTATATAAAAAACGATTAATAAACGAATTATTGTTTAAGTAATTCTATGATTTCAATCATCGTCTTTTTATTGATTGAAACATAATCTTTTGGTATTTTGAAGTCGTCAGAAGAAATTTCAGCTTCCTGAACTTTAGTTGCAGTAAGCTTCATAGGCATATCGTAAAGTTTTATTTGGAATTCAAGTAATACACCATCAATTGATCTGAAAGGGGTTTGGGCATTTACATTATTTATAATTATATCATTTGTATAATAAATAAAGAAAGGCTCTACATCTGAATCAGGTATAATTATTTTAGCTTTTTGACTTTTAAATCCACATATTTCTATTGTAGTATCCTGAAGTTCAATTTTCATTCCTGGCAGATCATCAAAAAACATAGAGTTATCACTAATTTTTTCAATGTACTTATATTTTTTATTCAATACTTTAACAAGTGTAATGTTTCTTTTTTCTTTAAAATTTTGAATATGAGTAAAGCTTACTATTCCTGAGAATCCTTCGATTTTATTAATTGTATTATTGTTTTTAAATTTTATGGTCATTTTTCTTGGCAACAAGCCTTTCATGAAGCTATCCATCGAATCATCAAGATATTCTATGTCGTATTCAATATAACCTTCCTTAATGCGATCTTTATGCTGAATCTTTTTACATGAATTTAATGATGTGAAGACCAGTGCAATAATAACAAATGCTTTTATTTTCATATACGTCAATTAAGGGTTGTATATTAGTAATGTGCAAAATAATTAACTAAAATAACGAAAGAAAAGAAAAAATCAAAGTCTTATTATAAGTATAACTTAATTTTTTGATAAAAGCATAAAAAATGTCTTTTAACATTTGCTTGATAGTATATTAATGTGATTAGATTTTATATTTTTGAAATGTTTTTTTATAAATTTGTAGCTCAAATTACTAATTATATATAAATTAATGGATATGAATAAATTAGCTGTAATTGCATTAGGTGGAAATGCACTCTTGCGCGGTGACCAAATAGGAACAATTGAAGAACAAGAACAAAATACTTTTAAGACACTTGAAAATCTTGTGTATCTGATAAAGGAAGGTTATGACATTGTTATTGGTCATGGAAATGGTCCACAGGTTGGAAACATTCTAATGAGAAATGATGCTGGCGAGCAAATGTACAATATTCCTCAAATGCCACTAGATATTTGTGTTGCCGATTCACAAGGCGGAATTGGTTATATGATTGAAAGAATGCTCAGGAATGTTATGAAAAAACATAATATTGATAAAAATATTGTAACACTTGTTACTTGTGTTGTTGTTGATAAAAATGATCCTGCATTTAAAGACCCTCAAAAACGTGTTGGTAAAATATACTCTAAAGAGCAAGCTGATAAATTGGCTGCTGATAAAGGATGGGAATTTAAAGAAGAAGTAAAAGCTGATGGTGGTTGGAGAAGAGTAGTTCCTTCGCCAAAACCGTTAAGTATAATGAATGAGAAAGTAGTTGAATCATTAGCTCGTCAGGGAAATATTGTTATTACTGTGGGTGGCGGTGGTGTGCCGGTTTATATTGACGAAAAAAATGATGTAAGACCTGCAGAAGCTGTTATTGATAAAGATTTGGCTTCTGCTTTACTGGGAGCAAGAATTAAGGCTGATGAGTTTTACATTTTAACAGATGTTCCATATGTTTATATTAACTATAAAAAAGAAAACGAACAAAAATTGGAATTCTTGAACAAAGCTGATACTGATAAATATTTAGCTGAAGGTCAGTTTGCACAAGGTAGTATGGCTCCAAAAATTAAGGCTTGTTTACAATTCATTGAGCAAGGTGGTAAAAAAAGCGTAATTACCGAAGCTACAAAGCTTGAAGATCGTTCTTATGGAACTAAAATTACAATGGAATACGAAGACTAAATAATTGATTATTGACTAATCAAAATAATAAATTATAATTCATAAATAATAAATTTAAAAAGTTATGGCATTCAATTTAAGAAATAGAAATTTTCTAAAGCTTTCAGATTTTACTCCACAGGAAATAAAATTCTTATTAGATCTTTCTGCTGATCTAAAAAAAGCAAAATATAACGGAACAGAACAAGCAAAATTAACCGGTAAAAACATTGCGTTAATTTTCGAAAAAGCATCTACTCGTACAAGATGTGCTTTTGAAGTTGCTGCTTTGGATCAGGGGGCACATGTAACTTATTTGGGGCCTTCAGGATCTCAAATTGGCAAAAAAGAATCTATGAAAGATACAGCACGTGTTCTTGGAAGAATGTACGATGGAATCGAATATCGTGGTTTTGGACAAGATATAGTTGAAGAATTAGGTGAATTTGCCGGTGTACCTGTATGGAATGGTTTAACTAACGAATTCCACCCAACTCAAATCTTAGCCGATTTCTTAACAATGATGGAACATTCTGACAAGCCACTTAACCAGGTTTCATTTGCATATCTTGGAGATGCAAGAAATAATATGGGGAATTCACTAA
>JAUWQL010000147.1 GCA_030611105.1 Bacteroidales bacterium | reverse complement strand
ATATCTAACACCTGGAAGATCTTTCACTCTACCACCTCTTATTAAAACAATAGAGTGCTCTTGTAAATTATGACCTTCACCCGGTATATAAGCATTCACTTCTTTACCGTTTGTCAACCTTACCCTTGCAACTTTTCTCATTGCCGAGTTTGGCTTCTTAGGTGTTGTAGTATATACACGAGTACAAACACCTCTCCTTTGTGGACATGAATCCAAAGCAGGAGCTTTTTTCTTCTCCACAATCTGAGTTCTTCCTTTTCTTACTAACTGCTGTATTGTAGGCATATAAACAACTATTTAAATTATTTTTTATAAAATTCGGTTCGCAAAAGTAATTCTTTTTTTTAAAAATCCACAATAAAAGTTAATTTATTTCGTACTTTTTAAATCGCTTACAAAATAATTTTACTTTTCTATTTTGAATCACTTTCGAGAAATTCAAAAATCACTGATTCTTATTATTTTAACCAACAAAATTTTTAGTTGGAAAATGCCGCAAAAATATATACTTTTTTATAATATCACAAAAGAAAACATACTTAATTTCTTTTTTTACATTATTTTAGAAAGATTTTTAATATTCAAGAGAAATATATTATTAAGACTCCCTGCTTAATTTTAAATATAATATTAATAATATATGCACTTGTGTGTTTATAAAAAATTACTATTTTTGAGGCCCATTTATCTGACAAATAATAAATGCTTTGTTTGAAGAAATTGTAATAAATATATTATTAATTAAATCATTAAATAAATATGAAAACTTATCAAACTGATAAAATTAGGAATATCGCTTTGATTGGTAATGCGGGGTCGGGAAAGACCTCGATTGCAGAAGCTATGCTCTTTGAAGGTGGTATTATCGATAGGAAAGGAACAGTAAATGGTAAGAACACTGCTTCTGACTATAATGAAATTGAACAAGAGAATTTAAATTCAGTTTTCTCAACTGTTTTATATACAGAATTTAACGACCATAAAATAAATATTATTGACACACCTGGTGCAGATGATTTTATTGGAGGAGTTATTTCATCTTTTTCAGTAGTCGATTTAGCAGTTATGTTATTAAATGCACAAAATGGTGTTGAAGTTGGTACTGAAATTTTAAACAGACATTGTGCAAATTACAATAAACCTTTAATGTTTGTTATTAATAAATTAGATCATGAGAGTGCTAATTATGAAAAGGTTATTGAATCTGTAAAAACTACTTTTGGAAGTAAAGCTGTAGTAGTTCAGTATCCTGTTTCAAGTGGTCCTGATTTTAATGCAATTATTGATGTACTTTTAATGAAAATGTACAAATTTAATGATGCCGGTGAAAGAGAAATATTAGACATTCCTGCCGATCAGATTGATACTGCAACAGAACTTCATAATACTTTAGTTGAAGCAGCCGCTGAAAACGATGAACCATTAATGGAATTATTCTTTGAAAAAGGATCTCTTGATGAGAATGAGATGCGTAAAGGGATTTCTGCCGGATTAATTTCTCGTGGATTATTTCCAATCTTCTGTGCTTCGGCTGAAAAACATTACGGTATTAAACGATTATTAGAGTTTATTACCAATGTTGCTCCAGCACCAAATATGCTTCCTGCTTCTAAAACTATTGATGAAAAAGAAATAGAATGTAAAGAAGGTGGTAATACTAATATTTTTGTATTTAAAACATCAAATGAATCTCACATTGGTGAAATAAATTATTTTAAAGTTTACTCAGGACAGGTAACTGAAGGGATGGACTTAAATAACAATACTTCGGAAACAAAAGAAAGGCTTTCTCAATTATATGTAGTTGCCGGTAAAAACAGAACAAAAGTTTCAAAACTTGTTGCCGGTGATATTGGTGCTGCAGTAAAATTAAAAAATACAAAAACCAATCATACATTATCAGATGCTAAGGATACTGTTAAATTTCCTAAAATTTCTTTCCTTAACTCAAAATACAGAACAGCCATTAAAGCTGTTAGCGAGTCTGATGATGAAAAATTAGGAGAAGCATTAAACAGATTACACGAAATTGATCCAACAATTGAAATTGAATATTCAAAAGAATTAAAACAAATTATCATTTCCGGTCAAGGAGAATACCATTTAAATAATATTGTTAAATGGCATCTTGATAATATTTATAAAATTGAGACTGAATTTTTAGCTCCGAAAATTCCTTATAGAGAAACTATTACCAAACTTGCAAGTGCAAGCTATCGTCACAAGAAACAATCAGGAGGTTCTGGGCAATTTGGAGAAGTTCATATGGTTATTGAACCTTACAAAGAAAATATGCCAGATCCTACTACTTATAAAGTTAATGGTAAAGACATCAAAGTTTCTGTTAGAAATAAAGAAGAACTTACATTACCATGGGGTGGTAAATTAATATATTATAACTGTATTGTTGGCGGTTCTATTGATGCCAGATTCTTACCTGCAATTTTAAAAGGTATAATGGAGAAAATGGAAGAAGGCCCATTAACAGGATCTTATGCTCGCGATATCAGAGTAGCAGTTTATGATGGTAAAATGCACCCGGTTGATTCAAATGAAATTTCATTTAAACTTGCCGGACGTCATGCATTTAAAACTGCGTTTAAAGAAGCCGGACCAAAAATCATGGAACCTATTTATGATATTGAAATTTTAGTTCCATCAGACAGAATGGGTGATGTAATGAGTGATTTACAAGGCAGAAGAGCTATGATTGAAGGTATGAATAGTGATAAAGGTTTTGAGAAACTAAATGCTAAAGTACCTTTAGCTGAATTGAACAAATACTCAACCGCTTTAAGCTCATTAAGTGGTGGTAGAGCAACTTATACAATGAAGTTTGCTAAATACGAACAGGTTCCGATGGATGTTCAAGATAAATTAATTAAGACGTTCGAACAGGAAGAAGAAGAAGAATAGATATTGTAACTATACAAAACCAAAAAAGCTTGGTCAGATTGACCAAGCTTTTTTTATACCTATATATATTATAATAACCACTCAAAAAATTAACGAAACAATCTTATTACGCCAAACATGCTACCTCCACTATTTGAACTTGCCCCTTGATCACCTTCTCCTCCTGTGGTTTGAGCGTTTGATATTTTTCCCAAATTTTTATTATTATAATTAACATTATCCCATCCTGTAACCTCTACAACAAAAAAGTAGTTTCCTTCGGGAGCATCACGGTTACCATCTCTTACCTTGCCTTTCCAACCTTCCCAATCACGAACATCACCTTCAAATTCATGAACAACCTGCCCAACCCTGTTAAAGATTGTAATTTTAAATGATCTTATGGACTTATAATCTATTAAAACAAATTCATCATTTACACCATCATTGTTTGGAGTAAATACATTTGGAAACTCAATTACAGATGGTTCCACATTAATATTAAAAAATATCGAGTCTCTACAACCATATTCGCTTTCGCTGAATAATCGTAAAATATACGTTTTGCCTGAATCAGCAACGGTATAATAATAGGTGTGTTCAGGTTCCAGCAGAAAATCATCTGTTTTTATTGTATCGATATCATTGTTCCATAGAGTATCTCCAAAAAACCAGATATAACTCTGTCCGTTTATTGATTCATTTGTAAACCGAACTAATAAAGGTGCCTGTCCTGATAATTCTGTATCACTACTCCCACTACTAGTTTCTTCCGTTTTATAATCAATTGATGTCCATGAAAAATCTGCTTTTGTTTCAATTGCCGTATATTCAATGTCATCCTCAGCCTGACAACCAAATCTGTCGGTTACTATAACAGAAAAAGTAGTGTTTTCTGTAGGAAGTTCAGCAGTACTTGTAAAAGGCCCATTATAACTTCTAAAACCATCGTATTCTGAATTATCGTGAGTCCATTCATACAAATGTATTCTATTTTGAAAAGTGTATGAATCTCCTGTTAATGTATCATAGTAATTTAATGGAGTATCAAAATACATTGTTGTATGGTAATAAGGATCAGTTAATAATGCTAAAAAATCACAATCATTATCGGAGTGAAATTGAATTTCAACATCAATATCAACATTATTATATATCCACGCAACATATTCTTGTGTAGTATCAGCATTAGTTAAAACAACTTTATAACCACCTGTTGCTAAATTTAAAATTGCAGAACTTGTTGAATCTGTATTAATTGAAATATCGTCGACAAGAACATCTGAAAAATTATTCGTAGTTTCGTTAAACTTGTACCATTCAAAATCATAACCTCCTAAGCCTATTGAATCATCTGCAATTAAACTACCTCCATCTGCATCATCGGTACAAAAAACAAATACATAATCACTATCTGAATATTCCGTAGCTTCAAAAAAATCTGAAGGAGCAGAAATCTGGCCAAATCCATTCAAACTAAAAATCAACACGAAAAACAATAATAAATATTTCAAATTCATCTCAAAAATAATTTCACCTCACATTTATGGAAACTACAATAATAACAATTATCATTCAATAAAATTGTATGGCAAATATGTTTTTTATTTTCAATGTAAATTGTGTATAAATACTTTCAGGGTATCTTGGTTTGACAAATAATAGAACATATTTTTACATCTTGAAAAAATTCAGAGTAAAAAATTAAAAAAGATTTTTAACAGTGTACGATTATTTACAAGATTTAAACGAAGCACAAAGGGAAGCGGTTATAAATTATCAAGGAGCTTCGTTGGTTATTGCAGGAGCAGGATCAGGAAAAACGAGGGTTTTAACCTACAGAATTACACATTTAATTGCAAATGGTATCCCCGCACATAAAATCCTGGCATTAACTTTTACTAATAAGGCTGCCGCCGAAATGAAATTGCGTATTGCAAAAATGGTTGGTAATGATGTAGCACGTTTTTTATGGATGGGAACATTCCATTCTATTTTTGCAAGAATCTTAAGAATGGAAGCTGAAAGTATTGGCTATACTTCTAATTATACTATTTACGATACCATTGACTCCAGGAATCTTGTAAAAAAGATTATAAAAGAGCTTAGCTTAGATGATAAAACTTATAAACCAAACGAAATTTACGGGAGAATTTCCAGTGCCAAAAACAATCTGGTAACTGCAAAAGCTTATAGTAATAATCAACAGATTACTATTCAGGATCAGAAAGGCAAACGCCCACGTATGGCTGAAATTTATATGATATACGCAAATCGATGTAAAAAGGCCGATGCCATGGATTTTGATGATTTATTACTAAACACAAATCTCCTGTTTAGAGATTATCCTGATATTCTTGAAAAATACCAGGATAAATTCAAATATATTCTTGTTGATGAGTATCAGGATACAAATTTTGCCCAATATCTTATTATAAATAAACTAAGTGCAAAAAACAAAAATATTTGTGTTGTAGGCGACGATGCTCAAAGCATATATGCCTTTCGTGGAGCAAAGATTGAAAATATCCTGAATTTCAGAAATGATTATCCGGGATATCAACTTTATAAATTAGAACAAAACTATCGTTCAACAAAAACCATTGTAGAAGCCGCCAATAGTTTAATAAAGAAAAATAAAGAGCAGATTCCTAAAAAGGTATATTCTAAAAATTCCGATGGTGATAAAATTAAAGTAATAGAAACCGAAACTGACAAAGACGAAGCCTATACTACTGCACGAATTATTCAGGATGTTACCATTGAACGCGGATATGACTATAAAGATTTTGCAATTCTGTACAGGACCAATGCTCAATCAAGAAGTTTTGAAGAAGCATTACGCCGTTTTAATATACCATATAAAGTATTTGGAAGTATCTCTTTTTATCAGCGTAAAGAAATAAAAGATGTTTTAGCCTATTTTCGTTTGGCTATCAATCAAAAAGATGATGTAGCATTATTGCGAATCATCAACTATCCTGCCCGTGGAATAGGACAAACTACAGTTTCCCGAATTGAAAATTATGCAAACAAGCAAAATAAAAACATTTGGGATGTTTTAAATGAAATTGACAAAATCCAGATTGGCTTAAACGCTGGTACTACTACCAAATTGGTAAAGTTTAGAACATTAATACAAGGTTTTACAGAAGATATTAAAAGCCTTGATGCATACGAAGCTTCAATGGGAATAGTAAAGGATTCCGGTATATTAAAAGAATTGCACAATCCTGAATCACACGAAGAGCAAACAAAATACGAAAATGTTGAAGAACTTTTAAACGGGATTAAAGAATTTGTCGATGAAAACGATGATCCTGACTTTTTCCCTTTGCTGGATAAATTCATGGAAAACGTGGCTTTATTAACAAATCAGGATAACGAAAAAGATGATGACTTTAACAAGATAACTATAATGACAATGCACTCAGCTAAAGGGCTTGAGTTTAAGTACGTATTTTTGGCCGGATTAGAAGAAGATCTTTTCCCTTCGCCTATATCATCTGGTTCGCAAAAGGAACTTGAAGAAGAACGCAGGTTGTTTTATGTTGCACTTACCAGGGCCGAAGAATCCGTTGTGATTTCTTATGCAAATGAAAGATATAAATGGGGTGTTCCGACAAGCTGCCGACCGAGCAGGTTTATAAAAGAAGTTGATGAACAATATCTTGAATTGCCTGAATCATTTTTCGAAGAATCTTTACCATCATTTACCAAAAATAATATTTTCGAGAACTCATCGAAACCCCGATTCGAAAAAAGAAAACCGGGAGTAAATGCGACAGTTCCTTTAATAAATAAAAAACTGGTAAAACTTAGTGATGCCAACCGAAAAGATGCTCAAGATAAAATTGATGCAGGTTTTAAACCAGATAATCCATCGATCATTAGAGAAGGTATGATTGTTAAACATAATAAATTTGGATTAGGCCTTGTCGAAAAAATCGAAGGAGCAGCTCCTAATAACAAAGCTGTAGTAAATTTCGAAGTGGTTGGAATAAAGCAACTATTACTTAAATTTGCCAAATTACAGATTATAAGCAAATAATTAATTTTTAAATCTTTGATTGCTAAATCAAAATAGCTACTTTTGCACAAAATCATTACAAATTATGGAATATAATACAAACAGAAATAAACTCGTATTACCTGAGTACGGAAGAAATATCCAAAAAATGGTTAAGCTTACAAAAGCAGAGCCTGATAAGGAGAAAAAGAAAAAAATGATACAAGCAATAATTGCTATTATGGGTAATATGAATCCACACCTTAGAGATATTGCTGACTTTAAACACAAACTTTGGGATCATCTTGCAATGATCTCAGAATTTGACCTTGATTTAGACTCGCCTTACGAACTCCCTGAAATAGAGACTTTAAATGCAAAACCGGAAAAAGTTCCTTATAATACAAAGAGAGCCAAATTTAAACACTACGGTCAAACTATTGAAAAAATGGTTAAAGTTGCCGTTGATATGGAAGATGGCGAGTTAAAAAATATACTTATCCAGCTTATTGCCAACCATATGAAAAAAAGCTACCTTACATGGAACAAAGAAGCTGTAGCTGATGAACATATATTTAAAGATTTAAAAACTCTTTCTGAAGGTAAAATAGATTTAAATACCGAAGGAACAATACTGAGAGAAACAAAGGATATTTTAGCAAAAAATAAACGTAGAAAAGTTCAAAGAAAGAAATAATTTTCTAACTAAAACTTAACACCTATGAGTTCGTTTGTTATCAAGGGTGGTAAAAAACTTAAAGGTGACATTTACCCTCAGGGAGCAAAAAATGAAGCACTTCAGATTCTTTGTGCTGTTCTTTTAACACCTGAAAAAGTTATAATCCATAACATTCCGAACATTAAAGATGTAAATAAACTCATTGATTTATTGGATAGTATCGGAGTTAATATTGAAAAAATTAATGAGTCATCATATTCTTTTACTGCTGAAAAAATAAATTTTGAATACCTGCATTCAGAAGATTACCGAGAAAAATCGACCAGCCTTCGCGGATCAATAATGATGATTGGCCCTTTATTAGCAAGATTTGGCAAAGGATACATTCCAAAGCCGGGAGGCGATAAAATTGGACGTCGGAGAGTTGATATACACTTTATCGGTTTCGAAAAGCTTGGTGCTAAATTTGAGTTCAGTCACAAAAAGAATTCATATAAAGTTAAAGGCAAAAATCTTCGAGGCACAAAAATGCTACTCGATGAAGCTTCTGTTACCGGTACTGCCAACATAATAATGGCAGCTGTTTTAGCACAGGGTCAAACGGAAATTTATAACGCAGCATGTGAACCATACATTCAGCAACTTTGTAAAATGCTTGTAAGTATGGGTGCGAAAATTTCCGGCATTAGTTCAAACTTACTTACCATTGATGGTGTTAAAGAACTGAAAGGTTGCGAACACACTATCCTTCCTGATATGATTGAGGTTGGTAGTTTTATAGGATTAGCTGCCATGACAGGCTCCGAGATTACTATAAAGAATGTTTCATTCGAAAATTTGGGAATCATACCAAATTCATTTAAGCGTTTAGGAATCAAGCTCGAAAAAATTGGCGATGATATTTTTATTCCGGAACAAAAACATTACCAGATAGAAACTTTTATTGACGGATCAATAATGACAATAGCCGATGCTCCATGGCCGGGACTAACACCAGATCTTTTAAGTGTTATGCTAGTAGTTGCTACACAAGCAAAAGGGAGTGTTTTAATTCACCAGAAAATGTTTGAGAGCCGTTTGTTCTTCGTGGACAAATTAATTGATATGGGTGCGCAAATAATTCTATGTGACCCACATAGAGCTAATATCATTGGATTAAACAATCAAATTCAATTACGAGCAACCGATATGACCTCACCTGATATTCGTGCCGGAGTAGCACTTCTAATTGCTGCATTATCAGCAGATGGAACAAGTACTATTCATAATATAGACCAGATTGATCGTGGATATCAGAATATAGATACGCGATTAAATGCCATTGGAGCTGACATTAAAAGAATAGATTAATCACTCTACCTTTATTAATTAATGAAGTAAAGTTAAATTATATTGAGAAAATTTGATCGCTGAATTAACAGGAAAGATGGAACATTGGAATAATGTAAATAAACTTAATATAAAAATACCTAAATCCATCATTCCAAACTAAACTACAATACTTAATTCCCTATATATTAACAAATTTAACTGCCAATTTGATTAAGGATTACGATTAATTTAGTTTTTCATTGTCAGGTTTTCTATTATACATTATTTTTGCGTGCCAATTTGACGTAAAAAATCTATTTGGCAAAAATTTTGATATCAATAAAGCCGATTAAATTAATGGATAATCCATTTTCAAAAAAAACAATAATGATAAAAAAGACGAAAGATAAACCTACCCGCCTGTCTGCCGACAAGGCAGGTCCGGCAGGCAGGGCTAAAACAAAGAAAGCTGAAAAGACTGTTAAAGAAGA
>JAUWQL010000155.1 GCA_030611105.1 Bacteroidales bacterium | reverse complement strand
AAATGCGTAAATGATTAAGTGTTATTTTCTATACGATGAATTTTTTCCCGATAGCTATCGGGATTTGTCATTATTTTTGTTATTTCATTTGCTTCTTTTATGAGCCTTAGTAATTTTTCTCTGTCATTAGATAAATTAGCTTCATTTATTATCTCTAACCAATATTCTGATTCATCGGCTTCTTCTACAACAATACAAATTTTACTAAAAAACTCAGATTTAGACCTGGCTCTACATACTGCACGATAGTTAGCTCCTGTTGAAGTTGCAGATTTTACAAGTTGATATGTAATAACAGATGATGCTTTGCATGTCTTTAATGAATTACAAAATATAATAACATCTACTGCAAATTTTCTGGTTCTTTTTTTTAATGCCTCAATAAATATTTCCTTTTCTGTCATAACCTTCTATAATCATTCAATCATTTTATCATTCAATCATTTTATCATTCAATCATTTTATCATTCAATCATTTTATCATTACCTATTAAATTCGTGGTAGTACCATATTTTATTAATCAATAGAAAACTCTTTTTCAAGAATTTGGCGTAAACGATTTGGACCAATATTGGTTTCAATATTTTCCTGTTTGGCAAAGGAAATAGCGCCAGTCTCTTCGGATACAAGTATAACGACTGCATCTGTCTTTTCAGCTATTCCAAGTGCTGCTCTATGGCGCATTCCAAATTGAGGAGGTAAATCAATCCTTTCCGTTGTTGGAAGAACACAACGCGCAGCAGCTATTTTATCTCTTTTTATTATTACAGCACCATCATGTAACGGGCTATTCTTAAAAAAAATACTTTCTAAAAGTCTGCTTGAAGTGTCTGCATTGATTACATCTCCGGTTCTAATAAAACTCATTAAATCAGATCTTTTGGATATTGCAATCAAAGCACCGGTCTTAAATGCCGACATATTTGAACATGCATTTACAATCGAATCTATTTGAACTTCATACACTTTTTTTTCTCCAAACGAAAATAATTTCTCGAATGAAAATTTCCTGCTCCTTAGATACCTTGTACTAATTATTAATAAAAATCTTCGTATTTCTTGCTGAAAAACAATTATCAGAGCGATAACTCCAACTCCAATTACCTGCCCCAGTATACTGCTCAACAAGCTCATATTTAGAGCTTTAACCACGAGCCATAATAAATAAAGCGAAAAAATACCAATAAATATATTTATTGCTGTTGTTCCCCTAATTAGCTTATAAATTTGATATAACAAAAAAGCAACAAGGAGTATATCAAGAATATCAAGAAATCGTATAGTGATAAAAGCTGTTATCATAAAGTTATAGAGGAGTTAATTACTATCTTTTAACAAATGTAATAAAATTAATATCATTCGTGCCAATTATCAATTTTTGCATTTAAAAACGTATTGGTAAGTATTATTGATTCTTTAGCTTCCTTAACATCGTGTACACGTAAAATATTCGCTCCATTTATTAATGCTAAAGTATTTAGTACTGTTGTTCCGTTTAAGGCTTCTTCGGATGATATATCCAATATTTTATTTATCATTGATTTTCGCGATAAACCAACAAGTACAGGAAGTTCAAATATCTTAAAATCATCCAGATATTTTAATATCTGATAATTATGATCAACTGTTTTACCAAATCCAAAACCGGGATCTATAATTAAATCATTAATACCTAATAATTTTAATTTCTCAACTTTTTCAGAAAAATAATTCAATAATTCCTGTATCACATTATTATATTGAGGGTTATTCTGCATACTTTGCGGATTACCTTGCATATGCATCAAAATATATGGCACATTTAACCCGGCAATGGTTTCGAACATTTTATCATCCATATCTCCGGCCGAAATATCATTAATTATATTCACATTAAAATCCGCAACTACTTTTTTTGCAATCTCCGATCTGAAAGTATCAACAGAAATAATAATACCCGGAAACTCAGTACGTACAATTTCCAGGACTGGTAATAAGCGTTGTAATTCCTCATCGGATGTAATATTTTCAGCCCCTGGTCTCGAAGAATAAGCACCAATATCTAAGATATCGCAGCCATCATTAATCATAGTACTTACTCGCTCTAAAAAAATTTCTTGGGATGCATATTTACCCCCGTCATAAAATGAATCGGGAGCAATATTCAATATTCCCATAATTTTAGGCTGAGATAAATTAAGTAATTCTCCTCCACAATTGATGGTCAGTTTTCTCGAAAAAAATGTATCTTTAGGCTGCATTTTTTAGATGTTAATGATTAATACACAAATGTAATAAAATTGAATCAAGATAGGTTCAATAAGTTTTTTAGAAAGAAGAAACAGATGAAATTTATTGTTATTGAAGGATTAGATGGATCGGGAAAATCAACCCAACTAAAGATGTTGCGAAAATATCTTGATGACAAAAAAATAGATTATGAATATCTTCATTTTCCCAGAATGGATTCTCGAATTTATGGTGATTTAATTGCACGCTTTTTGCGAGGCGAACTTGGTGATATAAACACAGTTAACCCTTATTTAGTTGCCTTAATTTATGCCGGTGATCAAAATGATGCTAAAGAAAAAATCAATCAATGGCTATTAGAAAAAAAACTCGTTATAGTTGATCGATATGTATATTCGAACATTGCATTTCAATGTGCCAAGCTAAATAACCAGGAAGATATAGAAAAACTAAGTGAATGGATAACAGATTTGGAATATAACTATTTTAAAATTCCTAAGCCTATACTGAGTATCTTTTTAAATGTACCGTTTGAGTTTACTAGAAAAAATCTTACTAAACAAAGATATGGTGATGATAGAGACTATTTGAATGGTAAAAAAGATATTCACGAAAAAGATATTGACTTTCAGGACAAAGTTAGAAATGTATATTTGAATGAAGCAAAAAAAGATAAACATTTAAAAATTATTGATTGTGCAAATAACCAAGGAGAAATGTCGAAAGCAGAAGATGTATTTTCTAAAATGATTAATCTTTTAAAATCTGAAAACATAATATAAAATTTATTAACAATGAAAACATTAAATAACATTAGTCAATTTATAGTAGGAATAGTTTTTGTTTTTTCAGGATTTGTAAAAGCCATCGATCCACTGGGTTCAACATATAAATTTATCGATTACTTTGAAGCTTTTGGAATGGATTTTTTCAATTCTATTGCATTTCCTATTGCAATAATTTTAAGTTCTCTCGAAGTTATTATCGGATTTTCACTTCTGTTCTCAATAAAGAAAAAAATAACAACATGGTTACTCCTACTGTTTATGACTTTTTTCACCATTTTAACTTTGATTCTTGCAATATATAATCCGGTTACTGATTGTGGTTGTTTTGGCGATGCTATAATAATGACTAACTGGCAAACTTTCTGGAAAAATATATTTTTAATGATTTTTACTATTGTTATCTTTATTGAAAGAAATACCTTTCAAATTAAATGGAATAACATAAAACAGTGGACATATCTGACAGTTGCATTTGTAGTTATGATTTTGTTATCTGTTTATTACTATAATAACTTACCGTTAATAGATTTCAGGCCGTATAAGGTTGGAACATATATTCCGGAAAAAATGATCGTTCCCGAAGATGCTTCAAAAGCTGAATATGAAACAATTTTGGTATATCAAAAAGACGGTAAACAAAAAGAATTTACTCTACAAAACCTTCCTGACTCAACCTGGGAATGGGTATCGACTGAAAATATTCAAATATCCGAAGGATATATTCCTAAAATTCATGACTTTACTATTTCTACTTTATTTGGTAATGATATTACCGAAGTTGTTTTAAATGATAACAAGTTTACTTTTCTCCTTATAGCATATGACTTGAATAAAGCAAATTTAAAGAATATTGATGCTATTAATGAATTGGCTGAATTTGTAAAGGAAACCGGTAAATGTAATTTTATTTGCTTAACATCTTCTGGAGAATTAGAAATCAATGATTTCAAAGAAAAAACAAATGCTCCTTATATATTCTTTAATACGGATGAAATTACTTTAAAAACTATAATAAGATCAAATCCGGGTATAGTTTTACTTAAAAAAGGAACAATTATCGGCAAATGGAACCATAATAATACTCCTTCATCAGAAGACATCATAAAAGATTATCTGAATAACCCAGAGTTTAAAAAAGAACTTGAACTTGATGAGATTCCATCATAATTATTTTATAATGCAACAAATGATTAGTGATATACATTTTAATGAACAACCATTAAATAAGCTAATTGAAGATTATGATATCCTTGGAAAGAAAATCAATAAATTCATTCAATATGTTGAAGAAAACTGGTTAACCGGTAACAAGAAACGAGTAACAATAAAATGATTAACTTTCTGATAAAACGATTACTGTACGCCCTTTTAATTCTTTGGGGAGTAATTACTGTTATCTTTTTTCTTTTCAATATTTTACCCGGCGATCCTGCAAAAATGATGCTTGGACAAAGATCTGATATTTCTACTATTGAATCCATAAGAAAAGAACTTGGCCTGGATAAGTCAAAAGGAATACAATACCTTAAATACTTAAACGACCTTTCTCCAATATCAGTTCATAATGAAATAAATACAAACAGTTATTTCTATCTTGATTCAAATAAATATCAGGGCAAAAATCTATTTCATATTTCTTCTCAGAACGTTATTGTTCTAAAAAAACCTTATTTACGTCGCTCATATCAAAGTAAAAAACTTGTTTCAGAAATAATTGGAGAAACTCTTCCAAATACTTTTATTTTAGCTCTTGTTTCAATTGTATTTGCTACTATGTTAGGTGTATTTTTAGGAATTATTGCTGCAATTAAAAAAGATAGCTTTTTTGATCGATTATCTCTTTTATTTTCTGCTTTCGGAATGTCACTACCCTCCTTTTTTGCTGCAATTCTTATCGGTTGGATATTTGCATTTGTACTGGGCGATATAACCGGGTTAAATTTAACAGGTAATTTGTATGAAATAGACGATTTAGGTGAAGGAATTCATTTACAACTTAAAAACTTAATACTCCCCGCATTTACTTTAGGTATCAGGCCTTTGGCTATAATTATACAGTTATCAAGAAACTCAATGCTCGATGTTTTATCGCAAGATTATATTCGAACAGCTAAAGCTAAAGGTTTATCATTTAGTCGCATAATATGGAAACATGCTTTAAAAAACTCTTTAAATCCTGTAATAACAGCTGTATCAGGATGGTTTGCTTCTTTAATGGCAGGAGTAGTATTCGTTGAGTATATTTTTGGCTGGAAAGGTCTTGGATATGTTATTGTTGATTCTTTAAACAAATATGATTTCCCGGTTATTATTGGTAGTGTTTTAACAATTTCAGTTATTTTCATTGTTATTAATACACTTGTAGATATTTTATACGGTGTACTTGATCCCAGAATTCGCTTAAGCAGTATTTAATGGTATTTTTCAAAAACAGCTAATAATTGAAGGGAAAATTGAAATTACCAAAAAATTATTAAAGAAAAGAATGTCTGTTAAAAATATAATTAACTTAACCGGATGGAAAATTCAAGATGCAAGTGCGACATTATTAACAAAGTTATTTAAAAATAACAAACAGGTACAATAATGCTAAACTTCCGATGTTTTAAATTTCTGCTTCAAAATTTTCAGAAAAAAATCCTTCCAAAGTGATTTTATGAATATCTAATATTTTTAGCAGGCTGTTAATAGTAAAATTTATACCATTTTCCATTCGCCAGTATTGCTTTCGGTCAATTTCATTATCCAAAGCAAAAATTTCATAGCTGGTGTAACCATTCATTTTTCTTAACAATGTTAGTTTGCTGGCAATTTGAATAATACGCTTATCTATCTCTTTATTATTCGCTTTCATACATAATGCGAATAATCAATATATTTTAAAAAATTATTACGGCATATATTGCACAATTAAAAAACTTGTATATCTTCGTATTGAAATTTCAAAACAAAAATAATGTTGCAACAAAAATTTAGTGTTTTGTTTTTCTTAATTAATTTTATTATTAATTTAAAAATTTGTAAAATGAAAAATTTAGAAAATTATGGTGTAGTTTCTTTGGATACCAAAGAAATGATGGAAATTGATGGCGGCGAAATTAATTGGACGATAGTCCTTACAACAGTGGGTACTATTCTATTAATTGTATTAATGCTATTATAATTATTTGCGTATAAAATCAAACAGAGCAAATTTACCTTTGTATGAAATTTAATTATTTTTTTTGAAATTTTAATACAAAAATTTAGTGTTTCGTTTTTCTCAATTAACTTTATTAATTAACTTAAAAAATTTATTTTTATGAAAAATTTAGAAAATTATGGAGTAGTTTCTTTGGATACCAAAGAAATGATGGAAATTGATGGCGGATTGTCTGGAGAGGATGCATGGGCAATTGTATGTTCTATCCTTATAATTATAGCAATTATTCTGTTGTAATTATTTATTATTAGAATGTAAAATCAAAAGAGTTATAGTGTTAACCTAATTTTTAGTACTATAACTCTTAAATTTTATTATCAGATAAATCTAAATCAAATAAACAAGGTGAAAATTTAGCTGATTTTTAATTAAAAAGGACTCATAAGTAATATTATTCGAAAACTTCAACAGTTTTTGTTTTGACAAAAAAAATAGTAACTAAGCTGCATAAATTGATTTTATTAGCATATTGACAAATAATATCTTTATGGACATTAAGAAATTGAGATTAATAATTCTCTTATTTATAGCTATTTCCTTAAATAGTTTTGGACAAAATAAGATTATTTTTTCAGGGAAAGTTGTAGATAGTTATGATAATACGCCTATCCCCTTTTGTAATGTTTATATTGAACATACTAGCATAGGCACTATTACCAATAATGATGGTGCCTTTACATTAGTAATAAATCAAAAGGAATATAGAACCTTATGTTTTTCATTTGTTGGTTATAAAACAACGAAAATACCTGTAGATAAATTAGCTGGTGATAATATTATTGAATTATCTAAAGATGAGATTCCTATAGATGAAGTAGTAATTATGCCTGATAGCACTTTATTGGGCTTTTTAAGGAAAGCTTATTGGGCAATTGATAAAAATTATCCACAATACCCGACAAAAACGGAAGGCTTTTACAGAGAAGTACATTCAACAGACCAAGATGAATATTTATATTTTTCAGAAGCAATTTTTAGGGTATTCAAAAATTCGTATAAATACAAAAATGATCCCGGTCAAATTGAGATCATAAAATCGAGGAAAAAAGATTTCCCAAAATATCGGGAAGTTAATAATGTCAAATTTTATGGTGGTGCATTTACACCTTTAGATGATGATTTTGTATTACGCAGAGAGGATTTTATTAATCCAAAACATTTTGATGAATATTCATATAATTTAAGCAATATTACCAAAATAGAGGGCAGACTTGTTTATGAGATATCCTTTGATACAAAAAATGATACTTTAAAAGGCTCATATGAAGGGAAATTCTATCTTGATAAAAAAAGTTTAGCATATATTATGGCCCAATATAAATATACACCACGAGAAATAAATAAAAAAAATTCATTAAAATTTTCATCTTTTAAATTAATTGAATACAAAAACTTTGTTACATATTTCTATTTAAATAATTCATGGCATTTAAAATATTGCAAATCAAACGTTAAAGGGTTTAATGTAAAATATAATAGTAATTTAAAGGTAGCTCTGGAATTCTTAACAACTAATATTTTAGTTGATTCTGTAAAACCTATTTCTTATGAAAAACAAATGGCTTATCACGATATTTTTCTCGATAAAGCTACTCCTTATGAGGAAACGAACTGGCAAGATTTTAATATTATAAAAACAAACAACGATTTATTATTTTCTATTAAGCAGGCAAATGATGCTTTTACAGAAAAAATAGAATATAAAAATAAAGATAAAGTATTTAATTTTTTAAAACATCTTAACTACAATTATGGATTGATTGTTTTTCAAAATAATATTCCTGAAGGAATATATGAAGTTAATTTTGATAACAGTACAATATCTCAAAAAATAGGAGATGAAAATTTTCTTTTAGGGCTGGAAGCTTCTATTGGATATAAATTTAATAAGAACTTTATTATAAGATATACAAAATTAAGCTCTTTTAATAAGAATATTGATTTTGAATCACATGGATTTGGTATAGAATACTTAAAAAATATAAAACCTAAAGGGAAACCTTTGTTTTTAAAATTAAATTTATATGGATATAAAGATTCGTATGGTATTATCTTCAATCAATCATTAAGTAATATTGAGTATAATAATGAACAAATTGCCAAGTCAAAGCTTACTACACAAATTTTAAGAGAAAGTTGGGGTATAAAGCCTAATGTAAGTCTTTCCTATCAAATAACAAGGCTTTTAGGTGTCTATTTGTCCTGTTCTTATAGTTTCAATTTAGCAGAAAGTTACATGTTAAAATTTAAAGAAGAATCCGGTTTATTTAAAAAAACGTATAAAAAAGATATTATTGATGGAACCGTTAATTATAATGGTAATTCAATGGACTTAAATATAATAGATATGAATCCATTCATAATTGGAATTGGTTTTAACCTTGGATTTAATTAACCTACAAAAATTATAATATAAAAAACAACAATATGTATAAAATAAAAACTAAAGTAACTGTAAAAGAAAAAGAATTAATTCAAACCCAATACATAACCGATAATTTTATTGTTACAGAATTAAACGATAAAAAATTAATCTTTATACCGGAAAACACTTTGTTTTCTGTAAATACAGAAAATAAAAGTCTTAAAGAAATTGATATTTCATTACAGGCTGAGCAAATTAACAAGGTAAAAACTATGCTTGGCGAATTAAAAACAGAAAGCATTAATAAATCAGAGGATATTGCAGGTTATAAAACTAAAGGGATAAAGGGCTCTAGTTTAAAATAACTATGCTAAATGCATTAAGTTAGCATACCTTTTTTCAATGCTTCTATAATCCTTTATTGCATTAGTATTAGCAACACTTA
>JAUWQL010000141.1 GCA_030611105.1 Bacteroidales bacterium | reverse complement strand
GATATTGCCAATATGATGTCGGATGTATGTGAGAGTATTATGGCAGAACATCAGGATAATGGAGATTTTGAAGGATTCAAATTTGAATTATTACGAACATTTTCTGTAGAATCTCCATTTACGGAAGAAAAATTTCTTAAGGAAAATGCAAATGAATTAAACGAAGAACTTTATAAACTGGTTTTAGAAACTTATAAGCGTAAAGAAGAAGGTATTGCTAAACAGGCGTATCCTGTAATTAAAGATGTATACGAAAAAAGCGGACATACTTATGAAAATATTGTTGTTCCTATTACCGATGGTGTTAAAACACTTCAGGTTATTACAAATCTTGAAAAATCGTATAAAACCGAAGGACGTGATTTAGTAAAATCATATCAAAAATCAGCAGTATTAGCTCATATAGACGAATCGTGGAAAGAGCACTTGCGTGAGCTTGATGACCTGAAACAATCTGTTCAGGCTGCATCTTACGAACAAAAAGATCCATTATTGATTTACAAATTTGAATCGTTCGAGTTATTCAAAACTATGATTGATAAGGTTAATCGCGATGTTGTTGCAACTCTTGTAAAAGGGTATATACCTATTCAGGATCCGGATAAAGTTCGGGAGGCACAGCAACGTCGTAGAACTGATTATAGTAATTTACAGACAAGCCGACCTGATCAGGCAACAGGGGGAGACGAAGAAAAGAAACAAAAAACTCAGCCTGTTAGAGTTGAGAAAAAAGTTGGTAGAAACGATCCTTGTCCTTGTGGTAGTGGTAAAAAATATAAAAATTGTCACGGCAGAGCACAAGCCGAAGCATAAATAAAATTTAAATTTTATAGCGAAAAGCATTATATAATTGAAATTTCCGGTTTACTGTAATAATGATCCTTTTTCCAGAAACGTAACATAAAATCAAGATTATTTAGTAGAACTTTATTATCTGATTCCCCTGGAAATTTAAAATCCAGATCGTAATTTTTAACTAAATATTTAATAAAATCGCTACTATATTGATTTGATGTAAGCAAATTTAAAATGTTATCCTGAGCAAATTTTTTATTGTAAAAAGTATTATTAGGTGCTGGTATAATTTCATTAAATCCTACAATTATTTCAATGCCCGAATTTTTATTAAAAAATACTAATCCTCCACTATCTGTTTTAAGAATGCCCTGATCCGGTTCCTTTTTAAGATAACCTTTCTTTTTCACTCTTTGCTTTGCTTTTTTTAACTCTTTTTCAGATAAATTTAACGATTGGTTAAAGAATGTTACGGAATCGTACACAAAATCATTTATTTCATCAGAATTTTTGAGGAAGGCGATAGGATGGTTATTGTTAAATCTTAAAAAGGATTCATACTGTAATTTTAAATTTTCAAGCTGTTTATCAAAATTATCTTCATAAAATAACATCCTGCTTTTAAAAGAATTTTTTTCATCCAAAAGTAAATCTGCACTATATTCAAAACCTGCATAAGTTCCGGAAAACCACCATTCATCTTTCCATTTTACTATGCTGATAAGGACCATTGTTTCTTTTTCCGAAAAATCAGAAGGTAAATCAAATGATTTTTTTGTAAGGTCAATAATTTTATCAGTAGCCAAATGTTGGAGGTATATGTAATTATTATCTTGTTTTAAATATAGAAAATGCCCGGTTTTTCTGTTACCGATATTTAATAAATCATTAAAAAATTTATGGTTTTCACCTAAAACATGTGCATACCAATCTTTGCCTTTTAATGCAAGCAAAGAAGTTGTTTTGTTTATAATGTATGAATCGTTAATATCGTACAAATATGATTCATAATTTCTTATGGAGTCCTTATCATCAATGGATTCAATGAGATCCATTTTTTCAAGCTCACAGTTTTTCCGGTTAAAATGAAAGAGATATGAATCAAGAACTAACCATTCAATCTTTAAACGTACTGCATAATAATCATCTTCATTATCAGGTTTAATGAATTCTTTTAAATTATTATTCTCCGGGGCATATTCATATTCTTTATCGAAAATTTCAAAAATACTTAATCCTAAAAGTTTGATATGTATAGCTTCTGGCGAGAATATTTTTTTATCGTAAAAGGTATTACTTAAATAGTACCAGATTAAAAAGCAAATATCTTCAAAGTTAATTTCATCATGAAAATATTCATCTAATTGATAAAATGGAAGATATTTCTGATATAACTTCATGTGTTGACCGGTAAAAGATTGCCATATTGAAGTTTCAGAAATGATATCTTCGAAATAACAAACAAGGAAACAACTGAATAAATTAATTTCTTCTTCTGATAAGTATTTTGTTATTTCTTCAAACTCATCTGAAATTAAGATTTTATGTACTTTTTTGCAGATATCAAAATAATAATAATCACTTCTTTGAGGTTTATCGTAGGGGTGAAACAGCATCCAATGTTTAAATAGTATTTTCATTTTAGCTTAAAATTAATTTATTGTTTATTTACTTGCTATTGTATGATAAGCATGAAAAATAGTTTTCCCCTTTTCTCCTTTAAATCCAAAAGTTTGATTCTTGCTTCCAGGTTGTGGCGAGATAGTTTTAAGGGTAATATTATTTAATCCTACTTCCAGTGGAATTCTTGCGTAAGAAATGGAGTAGGGTAGTGTTTGCCAGTTTCGTGTATCGGCTTTTTCTGTAATAGTATTAATAATATTTATTAAAGTACCTAATCCTTCATCATGCTCATCGGCGAGTGCTTCTAAAGCTTTTTTAGTAGCAAGCCGCATTATTGCAGATGCCATTTCACGAACCATCCTGTCTTTTAGTGTTTTAAACGCAATATCATTAATATCCTGCATAAGTTCTAAATTATATAGGCCTGAACCTGTCATTAATTGGGCTTTGTTATACAAAGGTGTTCGCTCTATGTATTTTGGAAAGGCAACTCTGAAAAAACGTAATTCTTCAAATGCTTTTTTTTCTTTGCTGTTTTTATTGCCAATGTATAATGGAAAGGAAAGGTTGTGTTCTTCGCTTACCATCGTAACATAACCTGTTTTCTGATTTGGTATTTTAACAAAATTTATTGATGTTTCCGCTTTATATGGACCAAATCCATTTAACCAGAAGAAGATCAACTCTCCATTTTCATTGGGACGATAATTAAATTTAACATTAAATTTTTCTTCGTAATAACTCACTTCATCATGAAATCCGGTTAAATATGCAGTTCTTAATATATCTTGTTTTAATTGTTCAGGGGCAGAAATATTAAAATATTTTTTATAATCGGTTTCATAAACCTCAAGAGCGTTTCTATAGGCAATAAATGCATTATTGTAATCTTTATTTGCTTCATAAATTATACCCATTAAGTTATGAGCAAATGCATCACGCTGATATCGGTTTTTATGATCTTTATATTTGTCGTTTAACTGATTTAGTTTAATATTGATACGTTTACACTCTACAATAGCATCATCGTATTTACCTAATTGAATATAATTTAAAGCCATAAAATAATTAACCATAACAACTTCAAAATCTTCAGGTTTATATGGCTTAACATTTGGATTGGAAACTAAGGTAAGTGCTTCAAGATAATAATTCCTAATATAATCTTCAATAACATTTTCGGCTATTGTAAAATAACGATTGCTTTCATTGTAGTTTTGTAAAACCCATGAAACATAGCCTCTGTTCAAATAATATAAAAGTCTATTTTTACCCTCAGCGTCTTTCGTATTTTTTTCTAACAAATTATTGGCACTTTCAAAATTTCCTTGCGAAATATAATTCTGGAAATCAATATTTTTCGTATAATATGTTGCACATCCGGCAATTAAAACTGAAAGTAAAATCAGAAATATGCTTTGACTATATTTTTGAATGATCTTCATTAAAATTTGGGGTTTACTGTTATTTTAATGGAAATGATTAAATGGTTTACTGGTAAATTAGTAAATAACTCAAAACTTTGAACTCTGAACCTGACTGCCCTGTCTGCCGACAGGCAGGCGTCAGGCAGGCTCAAAACTAATTACTGACATACTTTTTAATTTTCTTTTCTCCGATCCAAACTATTTCATTAGTTTCCAAATGAGATAGTTCCATGTTAATCTGGTAATAAATTATTTTTTCTTTTTTGTAAGTATCAACAATTGAACTGATAGTTCCTTGTAGCATATAATCAGCACCTAATTCCAGTCCCCAGTTTTTAACTGTTTCAGAAGAAGCATAGTCTTGTTGTTCAACTCTTTCGGCTCTGAGTGCTTCTCTTTTGTCACCAGCCTGAACTAAACGAGCCGAGCCATCCTGAATTATAGCTCTTTCAATATTTTTAATAAATGTATTGGCATCGATATGTTCGTGACTTTTATTTTTAACCAGGCCAACAATTAGAATAGGACGTTTATTTGGATTTTGAGATTTATAATTATTAATCCAGTTATCATTCAATAACTGTTTGATTAACTCATCGGAAACTGCCCTGGAATCAGAATCATTCCAACGTCCGCTTAAATCAATAGTTTGATCAGGCTCAATGCGTTGTACTTGTCTTTTTGGAGCACAACCAAATACTAAAATTGTAATTAAAAATACTGTGACTAGTTTGTATAATTTTTTCATAATATCATTGATTTTTAAAAATAAAACGAATAGTAACTAACAAATTTCAGACCATATTCAAAGAAATATTAAAAACTATATCAGGGAATGACAAGTAAAGCTAAAATCATTTGAGATTAATCAATTCCTTTAGCTCTTATGACTCGCGGATTAACGATACATCATGGATTAATTTCCAAATTTGTCGGCAAGTCTAATTAATTTATCCCGTTGTATTAAATAAAAAATTGAGGATATGTGTGGGAGAGTGAACATTGAAATTATCCAGAATTTTTTATTATAGATTTTATTATTTAACATATCGCTTATTACGATAAGCCAGGTTGAAAAGAAGATAATAAGTCCACCTGTCAATAGCAATTGCGAAAATTCGTAATGTTGCTTTTGTGCTAAAGCACATACAATAGTCAGTAAAATATTTCCTATTGCTAAAACCCAAACGGTTTTAATGCTGATTTTAAAATCATTATTTTCCATTTATATATCAAATTAATTTATCTTTCATACCAAATCAATACTTCATTATTCAATGTCCAGAGTTAAGTATCAGCATAAGTAAAGCTACAATCAACTGAAAGCTAACTTTTGATTTTACTGATTAATTCCTTAAGTTTTTGATGAGTTTTTCCACTCACATTAACAAGTGGTAATCGGAGGTTATTTTCAATAATCTCCATTATTGATAAAGCCTCTTTTATACCGGCAGGATTGCCTTCAACAAAAAGATTATCAATAAATTCAAGAAGCCGGTAATGAATTTTTTCAGCTTCATTAAAATTGTTTTGTAATGCCAACTGAACCATTGTAGAAAATTCCCTGGGGAATGCGTTTGCCACAACCGAAATAACTCCTGAAACTCCTACCGACATTAAAGGAAGAGTTAGTGCATCTTCACCCGACAATACGATAAAATCTTTTGGTTTATTTTTAATAATATACATTGCTTGTGAAAAATCTCCTGAAGCTTCTTTTACGGCTACAATATTTTTAAAATCCTGGGCTAATTTTAAAGTAGTTTCGGCTTTAAGATTTGAGCAGGTTCTGCCCGGAACATTATATAAGATAACTGAAACGGGGCAGGCTTCAGCAATTGCTTTAAAATGTTGATACAAACCTTCCTGTGATGGTTTATTGTAATAAGGTGAAACTGAAAGTATTGCATCAATCTGATCAAAATCTGTTTTTTTGATTTTATCTACAACTGCTCGTGTATCATTACCTCCGATTCCTAAAACAATAGGAACTCTTTTATTTACTTTCTCTTTAATAAATATAACAAGATCATATTTTTCGGATTCAGATTGAGTTACTGATTCCCCTGTTGTTCCAAGCACAACAAGATAGTTTATGCCATTAGAAATCAAATGCTCAATTTGCTTTTGAAGGCTGTCAAAATCAATGCTTAAATCAGCCTTAAATGGTGTTATTATTGCTACACCTGTTCCGATAAATTTATTTTGAGTATTCATTATAAACTAATTATTTAATATGTTTAAATAGTGCTTAATTTGTTCGATAAGATATTCAATCGATTTGTTTTTATTCACATCAATAACCAAATCCTGATATGAATTTTCTGTTTGTTTACCAATCTTAAAAGCTGCTTTAGAAAGTGATCCAACGTAGTTAATTGTAAAATAATCTTTAATACTTAAATCAAATAAAATATCGAATTCCTGATCAATAAATTGATCGATAAGTTCGTTTTTAGGTTTGTAGTACCAGTTCAAATCATTGTTGCAATAGAAATTAATCCCTTTTCTCATTAAAAATTGTTGAGGGATTTTTTTTGATGGTGCATATCCTAAGGCTATAACTTTTATATCTTTTTGTGACAAGAATAATAAAAATTCCTTTATAGCGGTATAGGATATTTCATCAGGAGAACTAAAAAGGATTCCTGCTGATTTTGCTGTTTTGAAATTATGTGTTTTTACTTGTCTGTTAAGCTTCTTCAATCTCTTTTTAAGATTGAAATGACCTATTCTGCATTTTATACTATTTAACTTGCTCACCTTACAATTATAATAAATTTTTTAATCTCTGACCTGTTTAAGAAGAATTATTCTTCAATCATATTTATAAAATCACCTTCGTTGATAACAGGGATATTTAATTTTTTAACTTTTTCCAGTTTTGACGGACCTATATTTTCGCCGGCAAGTAAATAATTTGTTTTTGCCGAAATCGAACCAGTATTTTTACCACCATATTTAACAATTAATTCCTTTAGTTCATCACGTGAATATTTTTCGAATGTGCCGGAAATTACAAACGTTTGTCCGTTCAATTTATTTTCATATAACTGATAAGAATCTTCTTTGATGTCTAACTGCACACCGGATATTTTCAGTTTATCAATTATTTTGATATTAATATCGTTTTTAAAATAATCAATAATACCGGAAGCTATACGTTCACCTATCTCGTGTATTTCGGTTAGTTGCTCGGTACTTGCTTTCCTTATATTTTCAATGGTTTTAAGTTCTAAAGCTATGGTTTTTGCAACCGTTTCGCCAACATACCTTATTCCTAATGCAAATAAAACCCTGTGAAATGGAACTTCTTTTGATTTTTCAATGCTTTCGATTAAGTTGTTAGCTGATTTTTCAGCAAACCTGTCTAAGCCAAGAACATCTTCTTTAGTAAGAAAGTAAAGATCAGCACTGTCGTGGATTAAACCATTGTCAACTAATGCTTCAACTGTTGCCTCAGCAGCACCAATATTCATCGCTTTTCGACTAATAAAATGTTCTATCCGGCCTTTAATCTGTGGAGGACAACCAGTATCATTTGGGCAGTAATGTTTTGCTTCTCCTTCTAATCTAATAAGCTCTGTTCCGCACTCAGGACATAATTTTATATAATCTACAGCTTTACTTTTGGTAGTTCTTAAATCTTTATCAATATCAACTATTTTCGGTATTATTTCGCCACCTTTTTCTACAAAAACATAATCATTTAAACGAATATCCAAAAGATTTATCTGGTCGGAGTTGTGAAGAGATGCACGTTTTACCGTTGTGCCTGCAAGCAACACAGGTTCAAGGTTTGCAACTGGTGTTATTGCACCTGTTCTGCCAACCTGGTAATCAATACTTAAAAGTTTTGTTTTAACCTGATCAGCTTTGAATTTAAACGATGTAGCCCAGCGTGGTGATTTTGCTGTCATTCCAAGGTTTTTTTGTTGTTTAAGGCTATCAATTTTTATTACAATTCCATCAATGTCATAAGGTAGGTTTTTGCGTTCGGTATCCCAATGTTCAATAAATTTAATTACTTCATTTATGTCTTTGCATTTCTGAATTATAGATGGCACCTTAAATCCCCAATCCCGGGCAAGTTGCATATTATCATAATGACTGTTTGATGGCAGGTTTTTACCTATCATGTAATATAGAAAACAATCGAGAGGCCGGGAAGCAACTATTGACGTATTGAGAGTTTTTAAGCTTCCGGCAGCTGTATTTCTGGGATTAGCAAATTCAGGTTCTCCTGCAGCTTTTCGAATCTTATTCATCTCATTAAATCCATCATGTGGAATAAATATCTCTCCACGAATCTCAAATTCATCAGGGTAATCAGTTCCCTTAAGTTTAAGAGGAATGCTTTTAATTGTTTTTACATTGGCAGTTACATTATCTCCAATTGTACCATCGCCACGTGTTAACGCTCTTGTTAATATACCATTTTCATATTTTAAGCTAATGGATGCTCCATCGTATTTTAGTTCACATATATATTGATAATCTTCGGGTAAAAGCTTCTTGTTTCGGCTTTCAAAATCAAATAATTCTTCTTTAGAGTACGTATTATCAAGTGAAAGCATTGGAAAGGAGTGAGGTTCCTTCTCAAATTCCTGATTAGAATCGCTACCAACTCTTTGGCTAGGTGAACTAGGATTAAAATAATCTGGATTTTTATTTTCTAAATCAATTAATTCTTTTAACAATAAATCATATTCAAAATCGCTTACTTCAGATATTGATAAATTATAATATTGGTGATTATAGTGTTGAAGTAAATTTCTTAGTTGATCTATTCTGCTCTTTTCCTTATCTGTACTCATATTCCAATAAATTTGCGATAAACAAAAATACAAACGCTTTTGTTAACATCAAATAATTGTTATTAACAGAATCTTTTAATAAAATTTATTTTTGTTAGTAACACAGTAATTCATTATTTTCGAATTGTTATTTTTGTATTATGAGCTTAATTAAATCATTTTCTTTTACCATTCTGGCGATTATGTTTCTTATTGGGTGTACCGATGAGGATACTTTTAAAACAGATATCTCTGATTTTGAAGATTTTGAAATGGAAGAACAGACATACTGGAATGGTTCTGATGGATCGGGTCAGTTTACTTATGGTAATAAGATTTTCAGGAATACTTTTTATCCTGATTGGAATACCTGGAGTGGTTTTGCATATTCGAATGTAATAAACTATCTGTATTATAATGAACAGGCAAAGTATGCCGCATATCCAAGTGGCGGTGCCGATGAATCGGAGAATTATGTGGTTGCACATCAGTTTGAAAAAATTGTAATTGACTTTGGAAAAGGAGAAGAGCCTCGATTTATTCAATTGACAAATACTACATATACAGCTTTAGCTATAAAATATGGTTATGGTTATGCGAAAAAATTTGGAGGTAGAGACGGTAGTGATCCCGACTGGTTCAAACTTACAATAACCGGCATGGGTTTAGTTGAAGAAATTACAGGAACGGTAGATTTCTTTTTAGCAGATTTTCGTTTTGATGATGATAGTAAAGATTATGTCGTTAATAAGTGGGAGTTTGTTGATTTAACCGATTTGGGAATTGTAAAAAGATTAGAATTCGAATTGTCATCATCTGATGCAGGAACTCCGTTATATTTTTGTTTGGATAATCTAAAGGGAAGAATTCACTACTGATTTATATGAATTTGTTTAGTATAAAAATGCAATAATTGTATTATTTGGCTTAATAGACAAAAAGGAGGCTGAAACCTTTCAAAAGGCTTATATTCATTAGCTTTACAGTAAATTAAAGGTTATGAATGAAAAAAAAGAAATT
>JAUWQL010000105.1 GCA_030611105.1 Bacteroidales bacterium | reverse complement strand
GATACCAGCATAATATTCATTAATCCAATTGCTGCTCCCAATAACGTAATTATGCCGATGATAGTTGCAGCAATTGTTACATAACTTATATTTTTTATTAACAAGTTTGATAAACTGTCACTTGTCTCAATTGAAAAATTGCTGTTTTCGAAACTTCTAAGTTTTCTTATTACTCTAAAAATACCTTCAGCTTCGTTAATTGCAGCTTTTAATAATTTAGAATCGTTAGGTAATACAGATATCCTAAAATTCATATTAGGTCTGGAAAAATATTGGCGGACACTGGTTATAGGTAATATGCATATCTTATCGCCAGCCGATCCAAAACTTGAACCTTTCTCCAGTAGTACACCAATCACTTTATATTTCCCATTTCCTATACTTATAACCTTATCCAAAACTTCTTCGCCTTCAGCAAAAATATCATTAGCTAAATCTAAACCTATTATAACAACATGAGCATTCGATGTTATTTCATTTATAGAAAAATTTCTTCCTTCTTTTATTTCGTACCCGGAAGCAATTAAATAATTTTCGTCGGAACCTATAACGGATATATTGGGATTTGTTTTTTCAGATTTGTATTTTACTGTAGCTATTTGTGATGCAAAAGTTGATATGGAAACTAATGCAGGGAATTTAAATTCTTTCTTAAAACTCATCGCATCCCGGTATTCAATACTTTTATATCTCTCTACCCGCCCTCCAACACGAACATGGTTGTCCCTATTTACTATTGAAAAAGTATTAGCACCCATATTTCTAAACTGATTACTTATTGTACCTTTTATGGAATCAATTGCAGTTAATATACCTACAAGTGCCATTATTCCAAAAGCAATAATAAATACGGTAAGAATCGTTCGTAATAAATTTGAGCGAATCGAACTAAAAGCAATTCTAATACTTTCTCTGAACAAGTTTTTCGAAAACATATTTTTACTTCTTACTTCAAAAATAATATAACTAGATAACAAATGATTCAAATAAAAACACTTTTTTAGATTTAATCAGCAAAAGTATTTTTTCATGTGCTTGCCCTTTTTTAAATATTACCTCGAATCCGCAAGTCATCGGATGACTTTTTGATATTTTTATAACGAGTCATCCGATAACCATCAAGAGCTTAGAGATAGATCTATGGATATTAAATACGATAAAGATTGAAGTTGATAAATGAAATTTGTAATTTTACTTCTATTCTGTAATGTGATGTAATGCAAATTACTTACTGATGATTGTGAGGACTTCCCATATTATATTTAAAAACCCATTTATTCAAATTAATAATTATGTTTAATCCCAAAACAAGTTATGCGAAGATTGCATATGATACTATTTTGTTTTTTGTATCTACCGGGCAAATAAGAAAAATAAGTGAAGATAAAATCTCTGCTGATCTTAAATTAAATCGGGCGTGTATTGTTTCAATTTTTAATTTAGATGATAATTTGTTGAGAAGTTATGGAGATATAAATCCAAAAAATAATTTTTTGTATGATGAAATTATAGAAAATGCCATAGGTGCTGCTTCAAAAGATAAAAATTTTGAACCGATTAAAAGTAGTCAGCTTAATCAAATAAAGGTTTGTGTAGATGTATTATCAGTACCTCATATAGCAGATAACCTTGAAGAACTTAAACCTCAGAAACATGGATTGTTTATTAGAGATACATCAGGAAAATCGGGTTTTATAATGCCAAATATTAAAGGAGTAAATACGGTTGAAGAGCAAATAGGAAAACTTAAACATAATATCGGAATATCTGAAGAAGATAATTCAAAACTTGATATACTATTTTTTAAATCAACTCGCTACGATTAAAACTATGATTAAAAGTGTTAAAATAAATATTTACGGTAAAGTACAGGAAGTCGGTTTTCGGTACAGTGCATTGCAAAAGGCCAATGAATTAGGAATAACAGGTTTTGTAAAAAACCGAAACGACGGAAGTGTTTATATTGAGGCCGATGGCGAACCTGAAATTCTTGAGGAATTTGTATTGTGGTGTAAAAAAGGACCTGCGTGGTCGAGAGTTGACGATATTAAAGTTATAGATATACCGTTCAATGATTATAAATGTTTTGGGGTAAAGTAACTGATGGAAGCTCTGTTTTATCATAAAATTGATAATGAGAAAATTAAATGTGTGTTATGTCCTCATAACTGCATTATAAATAATGGAAAATCGGGAATTTGTAAAGTTCGGGTAAATACTAAGGGTATTCTTATTTCTGAAAATTACGGTATCGTTTCATCAATTGGTTTTGATCCAATTGAGAAAAAGCCATTATATCATTTTTACCCGGGTACAGAAATACTATCGGTAGGTAGTTTAGGATGTAATTTGCAATGTAAATTTTGTCAAAACTGGCAAATATCACAAACATCTGTTAGCGAATTTGGGAGAGAAAGCATGTTTTATAAACCTGATAAAATTATAGACTTAGCTTTATCAAGAGAGAATAATACAGGAATAGCTTATACTTACAATGAACCAGTAGTATTTTTCGAGTTTATGATAGATATTGCTAAAAAGGCAAAGGAGCATAATTTGAAAAATGTAATGGTTACCAATGGTTTTATTAATAAGGACCCATTAAATGAATTAAACAAATATATTGATGCTTATAGTGTAGACCTGAAAGCTTTCTATAACAATTTTTTTACTGAATATACAAAATCAAAACTTGAACCCGTTAAAGAATCTCTTTTGAATATTGCCAAATCAGGGAAACATCTTGAAATTACTACTCTTGTTATTCCCGGGTTAAATGATAATCCTGAAGAGTTTGAACAGATGGTAAAATGGATTAAAGAGAATTTAGGCAAGGATGTTGTTTTACATATTTCAAAGTATTACCCAACTTATAAGTTAAATATTGAGCCAACATCAGTTGAAAAAATGCTTGAGTTAAATAAAATTGCCTCTGATTATTTAAATCACGTTTTTTTAGGTAATGTAGTTTTGGCTGAAGGCAATAATACTCATTGTCCTAACTGCAATGAAATATTAATTAACAGAAGTGGATATTTTACAAAGTTGGATTCAGTGAATAAAGATGGTGATTGCACAAATTGTGGAACACATGTATTAAATCACATTAATTAACAAGAATGAAAATAAGAAAATCTGCCGTTGCCGGAAGGTTTTATCCGGCTGATAAGGAGTCATTGATTGAGCAAATAAAATCGATAAGGGAAAAGGAGTTGCCCAAAATAAATATTGATTTAAAGGATAATAATATTATTGGGGGTGTTGTTCCTCATGCCGGTTACATGTTTTCTGCTTACCAGGCAGTTCATTTTTTCGAGATAATTAAACAGACAGGCCGGAAATTTGATACTGTGGTTATTGTAAATCCAAACCATACTGGATTGGGGCACGAAATAGCATTTGACTCAAATGATATTTGGGAAACACCACTGGGACAGGTAGAACTTGATATTGAATTTGGTCAGAGTCTTGGTATTGATATTTCTGATGTTGAACAAAAACATGAGCACTCAGGAGAGGTAATGGTTCCTTTCTTGCAATATTTTTTAGATTATGATTATAAAATTGTCCCAATTACTTTATCTAATCAGACTTATAAAAATGCTAAATTTTTAGCAGGAAGATTATTTGAGACCTCCAAAATGCTGAACAGGAAGATATTAATAATAGCTTCATCAGATTTCTCTCATTTTTTATCACCCGAACAAGGAAAAGAAAAAGATGCTTTTGTACTTGAAAATATAATAACACTTGATTCACCCGCAATTGAAAAAGTAATTCATAAGAAGAACATTTCTGTATGCGGTTATGGCCCTATTATGACCTTAATTGAATATTCGAAGTTAGTTACAACAAATCCGAAAGTAGATATATTAAGAATAGGACATTCCGGCGAGATTATTCCATCAAATGAGGTAGTTGATTATATATCTATTCTTTTTTCAGGTGATAATTACTTTCAGTGAGGGCTTCGCCATTAAAAGTACTTCCCAATTTGGGAAGTGTGATTGATTTTTGTATATTTGTATCATGAGAATAATTGCATTTAGAACATTAAGAGAGTTTTGGGAAAAACCTGATTTTGCAGATTCAGAAACCTCATTGCGTTCTTGGTATCATGATGCAAAGTGTTCGAATTGGACGAACTCAAATGAACTCAAACAGCAATATAAAAATGCAAGTATTGTCGGAGAAGGAAGAGTTGTATTTAATATAAAAGGTAATACATATCGACTGGTTGTTTCGATTGACTATGAACTTCAAGTGATATTTATTAGATTTATTGGAACACATAAACAATATGATAAAATTGATGCTAAAACGATTTAATTATGGAAATAAAACCTATAAAAACAGAGCATGATTACAATGAGTCAATCAAAAGGATTGAGGAATTGTGGGGAGCAAAGAAAGATACTCCGGAAGGAGATGAATTGGATTTACTTTGCACATTAGTTGAATCATATGAAATGAAACATTATCCGATTGCACCACCAGATCCTATCGATGCTATAAAATTCAGGATGGAACAGATGGGAATGACAAAGACTGATATGGCTAAATATTTAGGAAGTCAAAGCAGGGTTAGTGAAATACTCAACCGAAAAAGAAAATTAACACTTAAAATGGTAAAGTCTTTATATAAAGGATTGAAAATACCGGCAGAAATTTTATTGGCATGATAAATAAAACGAGCTACAATGCATAATAAAACATTTGGCGGATAATGGTAAATTTAAATGATATAATAATTAACTGGATTGAATCACATCAGCAAGTTTGCTTCTATAAAAAGTATTTTGGTATTGAATGTCCCGGTTGCGGAATGCAAAGAGCCTTTATCGAATTACTAAAAGGTAATTTTGTCGAAAGTCTTGTTTTATTCCCGGCACTTATTCCAACCATTTTTCTAATACTTTATTTGATTGTACATCTCATTTTTAAATTCAGGAACGGAGCAAATATTTTAATAATTCTTTTTATTATTAATACGACTATAGTAGTTTTAAGCTATATTTATAAATTATTTTTAATTTAAAATTACAAATCAAATGGAAAATACATCGACTCCTCAACCTCAGAATGTGAATCAAACAGTTCAGCAGCCTCTGCCAAATGCAACAGCAGTATTAGTTTTAGGAATTTTATCTATAGCAGTTTGTTGGTGTTATGGATTGTTTGGTATAACTATGGGTATTATTGCTTTGGTTCTTTCGGGTAAAGCTAAAACTCTTTATAATGAAAATCCTGAACAGTATACACAAGCCTCTTATAAAAATATGAATGCAGGCAGGATATGTGCAATTATTGGAACTATTTTATCTTCAATATACTTGGCTGTTATTCTTATTTACGTATTGATTGTAGGTGCTGCAATAGGAACACTGTTTACCCAGTTCCCCTGGGAATCATTCTAGAATAATATACAGACTTGATATTGTGGATGGCTCTTAAAAAACGGTCATCCATTTTTTATTTTGTTTTTAAAATACTTAATTTTCCAACATGGGAATTATTCAAATAATTAAATCATTTATACAACTGGGTGAATTTTTAAGAGAATATTCTAATGGTAAAATAGAATCTGATCAAAGCAATCAGTTAAATGAGATTGTATTAAATGATCATATTCAAAACCCGTGGTTTACTGAGAAAAATATCCGTGAATCAATAGAGGCTATTGGCGAATCACTCAGGCCGGAAAAAATTAATTTTTGGATAAATAAATACCTTCATATAAAAAATCAAAAAAACACGAAGAAAATCGGAGTTATTACCGCCGGGAATATCCCTTTGGTGGGTTTTCATGATTTTATTACAGTATTAATTTCAGGCAATATTTTTTACGGTAAGTTATCATCAAAAGATAACAGGTTGTTAAAATTTATTTCAGAATACTTGATTTACTTGAACAGTGATTTTAAAAAACTGATTTATTTTACTGAAGATAAACTGGAAAATTTCGATGCTGTTATTGCTACCGGGAGTAATAATACATCGCGGTATTTTGAATATTATTTTGGTAAATATCCACATATCATTAGAAAAAACAGAAATTCTGTAGCTGTGCTTGATGGAAATGAAACAAAAGCAGATATTGAATTATTAGCTAACGACATATTTAGCTATTTTGGATTGGGTTGTAGAAATGTTTCTAAATTGTATATTCCCAAAGATTATTGTTTTGATTTGTTTTTTGAAAACATTGTTCATTTTGAATCTGTTTATCGACACAATAAGTATGCTAATAATTATGATTACAATAAATCTGTTTATTTGATGAATCTGATTCAACATTTCGATAATGGTTTTGTAATCTTGAAGGAAGATCAAGGTTTGTCATCGCCAATTGGAGTTTTGTTTTTTGAGTATTATGATGATATTAAAAAAGTAAAAGAATATCTGGATTTAAACCCGCCTGCCGGACCTGCCTTGTCGGCAGACAGGCGGGCAGGTAAAGATCAAATACAGTGTATAGTGTCTAAGTCTGAATTTATAAAAGAGGCAATTCCTTTTGGGAAAGCTCAACAGCCTGAATTATGGGATTACGCAGATAATGTCGATACGATGCAATTTCTTTTGAATTTATAAATTTAAAGAATAAACAATCTGTACACTAATGTACATATCTGCCTGTAACAGGCAAGGGAATGATTATATAATGAAACTCGATATTCGATATTAATAAAAAGCAAAAAAAGAGATAGATACATAAATATAAACAGATGAAAAGCCTTGTTATCATATTAGGCCCTACAGGTATTGGAAAAACAGACTTAAGTATTGATATAGCTAATGAATTTGAGACAGAAATAATTTCATCAGACTCACGGCAAATTTATAAAGAACTGAAAATTGGAACTGCTGTTCCAACTGATGAGCAATTAAAAAAGATTAAACATCACTTTATTGGGAATAAATCAATTTATGATTATTATAACGCCAGTATGTTTGAGTTAGAAGTACTTGAAGTACTTAATGAATTATTTTCGAATTTGGATTATGTAGTGATGACAGGCGGATCGGGAATGTATATAAATGCTGTGTGTGATGGAATTGACGATTTACCAACAATAGATCAGGAATTAAGAGAAGATTTGATTAAACAGCATAAAGAAGAAGGAATCGAAAGTTTGCGTTTACAATTAAAAATGCTCGATCCGAAATCTTATTCTAAAATCGACCTTAAAAACCCGAAACGAATTTTAAAAGCTCTGGAAGTTTCAATTCAAACAGGAAAGCCGTATTCATCATTTTTGTCTGAATCTAAAAAGAAACGTAATTTTAATATAATTAAAATTGGTTTACAAAGAGATAGAGATGAACTATACGAAAGAATTAATTTAAGAGTAGACCAGATGATTGATGATGGCTTAATTGATGAAGCAAAAAGATTTTATAAAGATCGTCATTTAAATTCATTGAATACAGTAGGTTATAAAGAGTTATTTGAATTTTTCGATGAAAAAACAACTCAGAAAAAAGCAATTGAACTGATTAAAAGAAATTCGAGGCACTATGCTAAAAGACAAATCTCATGGTTTTCTCGTGACAAAGAAATTGTTTGGTTTAACCCTGATAAAAAAGAGGAGATTATAGAATTTATTAAATCAAGTATTTAAATGGAATCAAAGATTAAAAGGTACATCGTAAGAGTTTACGCTTTGATAATTAATTCAAATAATGAAATTTTAATAAGTGATGAGTTTCAATTAAATATGCGCATGACCAAATTTCCTGGCGGGGGGATGCAATTTGGTGAAGGCACTATAGATTGTTTAAAACGAGAAGCCATTGAAGAATTCGGACAAGAAATAGAGGTGTTGGAACATTTTTATACAACAGATTATTTCCAACCAACACAATTTTACAATGATGCGCAATTGTTAAGTATTTATTACCTGGCAAAATTTATTGATCCGATAAAGTTTAAAATATCAAATAAGTCGTTTAATTTTGAACAGGAGAAAAATGGAGCTCAATCGTTTCGATGGATTAAATTAGACGATCTTGATATAAACGAAATAACATTTCCTGTTGATAAAAAAGTTGCTAAGCTCCTAAAAGAAAAATTTATTATTTAAAATGATAAAGTTTAGTGTAATAATACCTGTTTATAACAGGCCTGATGAATTAAAAGAACTGTTAGAAAGTTTGAAATACCAGATCTTTAAGAATTTTGAAGTTATTGTTGTTGAGGATGGTTCGACTTTAAAAAGTGATAAAATAGTTGATGATTATCAGGGAGATTTGGATATAAAATACTTTTTTAAACCAAATTCCGGACCCGGACAATCACGAAATTATGGATCTGAACGAGCAGAAGGCGATTACCACATATTTTTTGATAGCGATTGTATTATTCCTGAAAAATATTTCGAAATTGTAAATAAGCGTTTGTCTGAAGAACCGGTTGATGCTTATGGAGGACCTGATATGGCACATCCAAACTTTTCTTCAATTCAAAAAGCTATTAATTATTCAATGACTTCCTTTTTTACTACAGGAGGAATCCGTGGAGGGATGAAAGATGAGAAAAAATTTCATCCTCGTAGTTTTAATATGGGATTTTCGAAATCAGTATATGAAAAAACAAAGGGGTTCTCAAAAATGCGTTTTGGCGAAGACGTAGATATGAGTTTGCGAATTATTGAAAATGGTTTTTCTACGACTTTAATTAAAGAAGCAGCTGTTTATCATAAGAGGAGGGTGGATTTTAGAAAATTCTTCAAGCAGGTTTTTAATTCAGGAATTGCCCGGATTAACTTGTATAAACGACACCCGCATTCACTAAAAATAGTTCATTTTTTACCAGCTTCATTTTTTTCGGGAACAATATTGCTTATACTTTTAAGTTTTGTGTATATTTATTTTTTAGTCCCTTTAGGTCTTTTCGCTGTTCTCATATTTTTTGATTCTCTCAGGTTAAATAAAAATTTTAAAGTAGCATTATTATCAATTATTTCAAGTTTCATTCAATTAACAGCTTATGGAATAGGATTTATAAAATCGTTCATAAAAAGAATAATCCTGAGACAGGATGAATTTTATGCTTACAAGAATTTTTTTTATAAATAGTCTTTGAAATAAAAATCTGAAAATTAATAGTTAGAGTTACTTTTTCGTTGGCCAATAATGCCTGAATAATTATTAAATATCTAAACTCTATCTTCAATTTCGTAGTTATTCCTGTCACTTGAACTTCTTGAAACAAGTTCGCCAAGAAATCCGGCTAAGAAAAGTTGCGTACCTATAATCATAGCAGTTAGTGCAATGTAAAAATATGGGCTTGAAGTTACCAATGGAGCTTTTATTCCTTTCCACATAGAAATTAATTTTTCAGCACCAAGCCATCCAGCCGCAATAAAACCGGCAAAAAACATTAATGTACCCATAGTACCAAAAAACTGCATAGGTTTTTTACCAAAACGAGAAATAAATGAAATGGTTAATAAATCGAACATTCCGCGAGCACGTCCAAAACCAAATTTCGAAACGCCAAATTTTCGTGACTGATGCTGAACAATTTTTTCTCCAATATTCTTAAATCCTGCTGCTCTAGCTAATACCGGCATATAACGATGCATATCGCCATAAACTTCAATGCTTTTTACAAGTTCGTGACTGTATGCTTTTAACCCACAATTAAAATCGTGTAGTTTAATGCCTGTGACCATCCGAACCAATCTGTTATATATTTTGCTTGGAAAACGTTTTGAGAATGGATCGTGACGTTTCTTTTTCCAACCGGAAACTAAATCAAAACCTTCTTCTTTTACCATTCGGTAAAGCTCAGGAATTTCTTCCGGGCTATCCTGTAAATCAGCATCCATTGTTACTACAACATCTCCCTGAGTTTCCTGAAACCCGGTATGTAAAGCAGCTGATTTTCCATAATTTCGTTGAAATTTAACCCCTTTTATTGCAGAATACTTTTTCTTTAAATCATTAACCGTTTGCCACGATTTATCTTTACTGCCATCATCAATCATAACAACTTCATATGTTAAGTTGTTTTGTTTCATTACCCGGTTTATCCAATCCAGTAGTTCTGGCAATGATTCTTCTTCGTTAAATAAAGGTACTACAATTGAAACATCCATTTTTATTGTTGTATTTCTATATTCGTTTGTCATCCTTTTCCGATATTTATCGGAATGTCGAAGGATGTTGATCTATCATATTTTTGCTTCGCAAGAGAACAGTTCAACAAGCCTGCCTGCAACAGGCAGGCTCAATACTTAAATTAGGAACTAAATTATTCTTCTAGATCTTGCATTGCTTCCTGGTAAGGATCACCTTGCTTTTTTACAAAAATTGAAGTGATTAATGCGATAATGAAGCCCCAAAAAGCTGTGCCAAGAAATCCGAATAAAGTCATCAATGCTGGTTTCAACATTTTCTTCTGCATTGATAATGCCATTTCAATTTGATCATCAGTCATGCTTTTCTTTAGTAGTTCTTCCTCAGTAAATGCTAAAAGCTTACTTATATATTCTGTATCAATAATATTAATATGAATCATAAAATAAATTGAATGTAAAATTCCAGCAAAAAGAATAATAATCACACCAAATCCAAGTGATTGTCCATAAGAAATAAAACCATTTAAGCTATTATCCCGATAAGTTTTAGTTCCATAAAACAGGATTGCCGCAATAAAAGCGAAACTAACATATCCTAAACCTTTATTAAAACTTTGATCCATAACATAAAGCAGAACCGAATAGATAATCAAAATTAAACCTAGCATTACGCCATAAGTTAATCCCGATTTCCAGATTGAATTAGATTTTTCTTCCATGATAATTAGAGTTTAATTGTTTTTTGAAAACAAATATATTAGTTTTTGTAGAAATATATATCCATTTATTTGAAAAGATTTAAGAAATTATTACTTTTGTGCCCCCGGGCAAGTCTTATACGACCAGCTCCTATTGAACTCCCCCAGGACCGGAAGGTAGCAAGGGTAGATGGTTGTAGCGGTGCGATGTAAGTAGCTTGCCCGCTTTTTATTTAAAAACTCTTCTCACTTTTTTATTTCACAAATTAATTTAATCCCTAAGTTTTTAACTGCAATATCCAGGATGTTTTAAATTTGAGATTTAACATCTGATTATCAGGTATTTTTTGTATTAAAACTTGCTATTTTAATACCGTTTTTTTAAATTGCTCTAAAATTTTGTTAGATTATGAGTTATAGAGTTAGGCTTACAAAAGAAGAAGAAGCGGAATTAAGAAAGCTTATTAAGGAAAATCAGAATAGAAAAAATATACTAAAAAGGGCTTACTGTATTTTATTAAAAAACGAAGGTCAAAAAAATATTAATATAACTCAATTGTTAGGTATTCATGAGGATACAGTTGCCGACTGGACAAAGATATATTTGAGAAAAGGGATCGAAGGCCTGTTACGATTTAAATATTCTGAACGAAGAAGATCTAAATTACACCCTCATCGGAGCAAAATAAAACGCATGGCCACAGCTAAAAATATAAGAACAGTTGAACAATTGCAGCAAAAAGTAAAAACAAACCTGGGGTTTGATATTGAATATAGCTGGTTTTACAGGTATTGTAAGAAGTATGGTATTTATCGCATATTGAAGGAGAAAGCAATGAAATGAACATACCATTAATTGAATAACTTATTGAAATATAAAATTTTTATACTCAAAAAAATGCTTTATTTTCGCAACAAAATTTGAATATTAATTAAATCTAAAAATAACTCATGAAATTTTTTATCGATACAGCAAACTTAGATCAAATAAGAGAAGCACAAGATTTGGGTGTTCTTGATGGTGTAACAACTAATCCTTCATTAATGGCAAAAGAAGGAATTAGTGGAGAAGAAAACATTATTAATCATTATAAGACGATATGTGAAATTGTAGATGGTGATGTTAGTGCAGAAGTTATTTCTACCGATTTCGAAGGAATGATTAAAGAGGGTGAAAAATTAGCTGCTTTACACCCACAGATTGTAGTAAAAATACCTATGATAAAAGAGGGAATTAAAGCTATTAAATATCTTACAGGAAAAGGTATCAGGACAAATTGCACATTGGTATTTTCAGTAGGACAAGCTTTATTAGCAGCAAAAGCCGGAGCTACTTATGTATCTCCATTTATTGGCAGGTTAGATGATATTTCTACTGATGGCGTTGAATTGATTGCTCAAATAGTAGAAATGTATAGCTATTATGGATTTGAAACTGAAGTGCTTGCTGCTTCTATCCGTCATACAATGCATATAGTTCAATGTATGGAAGCTGGTGCTGATGTGTCCACTTGTCCGTTAGATGCTATTTTAGGATTATTAAAGCATCCTTTAACTGATATAGGTTTGGAGAAATTCCTTGCTGATTATAAAAAAGTTAACGGATAAAAACAGAATATAATATAAATTCAGGAGGCTGTCGAAAAAGGCAGCCTTTTTTATTTTCAAGTTTTATGTAGCCTGTTATTTTGTTTATGATTCGTAGTATCTAAGCAATAGTTTATTACATTTGCATCTGATTTTTGAATAAAGAAAATAATGTTATTGCAAATTCATCCCGATAATCCTAACCCTCGTGAGATTTCAATGGCTATTGAAGCATTGCAGAATAATGGGTTAATTATTTATCCTACAGATACTGTTTATGGATTAGCCTGGGATATTAATAGTCCTAAAGCCTTTGATAAAATAGTAAGGATAAAGGGAAAAAATGCATTAAAAGAAAATTTTTCGCTGGTTTGTAATGATATTAGCCAGGTATCGCAATTCACACAACATATAAACAATCCAACATTTAAACTTTTAAAACACAACTTGCCCGGACCGTTTACTTTTATTCTAAATGCGAATAATAATGTTCCCCGATTTTATAAATCAAAGAAAAAAACTGTTGGGATTCGGATTCCTGATAATAATATAGCAATTGAAATTGTAAGCAAATTAGGGCATCCGATTATGACAACTTCTTTACATGATGAGGATGAAATTTTGGATTATATGACTGATCCGGAGTTGATTCACGAGAAGTATGAACATTTAGTTGATTATGTTATTGATGGAGGGTATGGTAACAACGAGGCTTCGACAATTGTTAACTGCACAGGGGAAAGCTTTGAAATTCTACGCCAGGGGATAGGGGAGTTAGTACTTTAGTTTTGAGTTCAAAGTTTTGAGCTCTGAGTTTTGAGTTCAAAGCTGTCAATGCCTAAATAAGGTTGACCACTTTTACTTTCTTATTAACTTTATTTATATTCAATTCTTGAGCGATATTAGAACCCGAAGTTTGTTGTTCGTTACAAATATAAAAATTTTCAAATT
>JAUWQL010000104.1 GCA_030611105.1 Bacteroidales bacterium | reverse complement strand
ATTGGCATCTTTGAAAAAGTGCCTGTAAATCAACTGTTTGGAGAAGATGAACGCACAGAAGAAACTACTTGTGATTGTAATCAGTTGACATTGTTTGATTTATAACCGGACAGTAGTGATCTAAAAAGAATAATTAATTTTAGAATTTAATTAACAAACTCTAATTTAACTATGATATCAGAAAAAATTGAAAGTATAATCTTTCAGAATAAAACCAAAGACCAGTTGATTGAAGATACACTGGCAAGTTTGAGTGGATTACTTGCTGACATTTTTAACGGCGATGATGTAAATCAGCTTAAGAATGAATTTCCTGAAAATATTCAAATTGAAGATGTTGGAATACAATTAAAAGCTGTTGCTATTTATTTAAATAGCAAAGAGTTTGAAGTACCATGCGTAGAAATTTCAATTGACTTAATACAAGAAAAAACACAATATGAAATTGGAACATATTCGCTGATATTTGATGAGAATTGTGAGCAAATTGATGAAATATTGATTATGAATTAAAAAAGGCTCCTCCCGAGTTATCGGGATTGGAGCCCCTCATTTATCTTGCATTTTTAAATGCTAATTCCAGTTTTTTGGTAAGTCTTTTCAGTACTTCTTCTTCTGTTCCAATTCCATCTATATTGTATATATTTTTTTGCTTTGCATAATAATCCAATACAGGTTTTGTCTTGGTTTGAAAATTTTCTAAACGTCGTATAATCACATCAGTATCCATATCATAATATCTATTCTTTTCAGTTTTACTACGTGCACTTAATCGTTTTATTGATTCTAGTGTCGGTACATCTAAATTAAATACACACGAAACCGATGAATTTAATTTTCTTAACAAACCATCGAGTATATATGCCTGAACAATTGTTCTTGGGAAACCTTTAAAGAAAAATCCATTTGCATCAGGATGCGTTTGAATTTGTTTTTCAATTAGTTTAATCGCAAATTCATCAGGTACAATATCACCTTTCTCCACATATTTTTTTGCAGCATTACCCATTTTAGTACCTTTTTCAATTTCTCTGCGAATAAGTGATCCTGTTGAAATATATACCAGATCATATTTATCTGCCAACAACTTACCCTGAGTCCCTTTTCCTGATCCCGGAGGGCCAAAAAGAACTACATTAAGCCAGGTTTTGGTTAACGATTGCTCAACAACATTTGTTATTCTTTCAAAAATATCATCAACACTTCCCACTCCGTTAACACTATATTTTATTCCTTTTTCTTTATAAAAATCTGCTACCGGAATAGTTTTATTTTTATATTCCTTTAATCTGTTTTCAATTACTTCAGTAGTATCGTCTATCCTTTTTTCTTTTTTGGCACGTTCAAGCATTCTTTCCATTAAAATATCCTGTGGAACTTCTAAACGAACCATACAATTTAAAGATGTATTTAATTTAAGTAACAAACCTTCCAGAATATAAGCCTGAACAATAGTGCGGGGAAAACCATCGAATAGGAAACCATTGACTTCTGTATTTGTCTTGATTTTTTTCTCGATTATCTGTACAATAATTTCATCAGACACTAAACCACCTTTTTCGATGACACTTTTAGCTTGCATACCAAGTTCTGATCCTGCAGCTATTTCTTCTCTTAATATGTCACCTGTAGATATATAAGCTAAGTTGTATTTCTCAATCAGTTTACGTGACTGTGTTCCTTTTCCTGCCCCCGGAGGGCCAAATAATGCGATATTATACATTTACTTATAATTTTAAAAGTTAACTTTTGTCCAAAAGCTAAAATAAGGTTTATTGGTTAATTACACAATTATAATTGATATTTAGAAAAGAAAAAAACCTGTAGATTGATCTACATGTTTTTATGTATATAAGAAGCAATTTCTAAATAACTGTTAAATACGCATATGCGTATGAAAATCGTCCACTTTCCGGCACCATTAATAAAATCTTTTCACCTTTTTTGAGATTACCTGAATGGAATAATTCCTCTAAAATTATGTAAATAGATGCCGAACCTACATTCCCTACTTTTGTTAGATTTGTAAACCACTTTTCTTCAGGCATTTCTATTCCCTGAACCTTTAGTTCATTATACAATTTTTGTTTAAAATACATTGATGAAATATGTGGCAAAAAGTAATCGACATCAGTAAAACTATTAATATTTCTTTTGTTTAAAGCAGCTGCTAATGGGGTTATGCAACGATTTACAACGTATTTGTCCAGTAATTTAACATCTTGTTTTACCGAAAAAACAGACTTTTCTAACCATAATTCAGGATCAAATTCTTTCCATCCTTTAAGACTTCCGTCTTCATTTTTCTCAGAACCGGCATACATACATGCATCTAATTCATTAGCATACGAAATGGTTTCAATCCATTCAATTTTTAATGAAATACCTTCTGAATTCGGGTTGTTTTCCAGTAGCATAGCTCCTGCACCATCTGATAACATCCAGCGTAGAAAATCCTTTTCAAATGCCAGTATTGGTTTCTCTTCAAGATGATTTGTGCTGTTCATTTCTTTATTAAACTTATCGGCACGCAATAAAGTTGAAATTACCTCAGAACCGGTAGATACAGCATTTTTTGATTGTCCTGATAAAACTGACAGATAAGCATATTTTAACGCATGCATACCAGCACAACAAACTCCCGATGGTGATACAATTTCGAGAGGTTTATTGCCAAGTTTCCCATGAACCATTGAGGTATGTGAAGGTAATAACTGATCGGCCAATGATGTTCCACACGATAATACTTCAATATCCTTTATCGAGAAATTTTTATTTTCAAGATTTTTAATTGCATTTGCTGTTAAATCAGCATTGGAATATTTTACATTTCCTTCCTGATCAATTACATAATACCTGTTTTTTATACCGTTTTGTCTGAGAATAATATTTTTTGATCTGGAAGGTGTTCCGTTTACTAATCCCAGAATTGATTCCATCTCATCATTTGAAACCGGCTCGTTTGGCAAGAATTTAGCAATGTTATTTATATATACTTTGTTTGGCATTTTTTATATATGTTCTAGATATTTGACTTCAATTTTACTCCTGATAAATATTTTATTTCTTTTTTAATCGATTTTAATCTAAAAGGTGCAAAAATAAGAAAAAAAACATATTCTATAGGAGCAATTACTAAAATTGCAAAAGGAAAATAACATGCAAATATTCTAACCCTTGTTTTTCGATCAGTATTGCCGGGCCCACCTTTTTTTAATATAAACTTAGCCCATTTTGTAAAAACCCTTTTATATGCCATCTGTTCAGTTGTTGACAAATATGGATTAATTTTTACAGCTTTAGCTTTTATAAGATCTTCCTGAAGACTATCTAAATTATTATTTATTAAATGATTCTTAACAATTTCTCCATATTTTTCTACACCTACAATATCTGTATTTGAAATTCCTGGTTTTGGAAAAAACCCTAAAAAACGATCTTTTTTTCCGCTAAACAGAAAATATGAAATAGTAATTATTCCTGTTAGGTTCTCGGCTCTATCGCGAAGAACTATATTCCCTACTAAGGTCCCTCCTAAATCAGCGATTTTTTCTTTTATATATTCCTGTGCCACAACCCACATATTACGCACTCCTAAAAGTGTAATAACAGGTTTATCCTTAAAAATACGTTTAGCCTGATCTGAAAGTAAAAATGAATTTGAAGGTATTGAAGGTGACATATACCATACAGTATATGCAAAAACAATTAAATCAAAATCTTCGTCTCCTAAATCCAAAGGCTTTATTTCACAGGGTATTCTATTTACAGATTCAGCAAAGGCATCAAAAAACTCATATCCTTTCCAAGGGAAACCATACTCCTTTACAGGTTCAATATTTGCATATGTAACAGAATAATTATCTGATTTCTCGAAAGGTATTGCGAAATTCTTTACAATATTTGTTAATTGACCTGATTGTGAATAATAAAGAATTAATATTTTATTCATTTGTGTTGTGAAACTATATTAGTTTTTAAAATTGAAGGCTTAAAATAAATGAAAATATTGTAAAATAAATATGTTCTACAATATTTTCATTAACAATAACATTTTGATTGATTATTTAATTAAACTTTACATACATTCGTATGTCAAATATGCAAAGTTTTTTTTATTTAACTTGTTTTACACATGAAAAAGATCATGCTCACAACATTGCTTTTATTATTTGTAGTAAATATTTTTGGTCAAAATAGTGACTGGACAACTTATTATGAAAATTCCGGTTTCTTAGAAACTCCCAGATACAACGAAACCATCGAGTTTACAAAGAAACTTGCGGAATCATCGGATTTTATTGAATATAAAAGTTTTGGAACGAGTCTGCAAGGCCGTGACTTACCCCTGCTAATTATTGATAAGAATAAAAACTTTACTCCTGAAAGTGTAAAAAAATCCGGCAATGCAATTTTACTTATCGAAGCTTGTATTCATCCCGGAGAATCTGAGGGAAAAGATGCAGGTTTGATGTTAATCAGAGATTTAATCATTCATAATAAATATCCTGATTTACTCGAACACACTACTATCCTGTTTATACCGATTTTTAATGCAGATGGTCACGAAAGATTTAGTGCCTATAACAGGATTAATCAAAATGGCCCAAAGGAAATGGGTTGGCGTACCACAGCAAGTAATCTTAATTTAAACAGAGATTTCTTAAAGGCGGATGCTGTTGAAATGCAACATTGGCTTAAATTATTTAACGAATGGTTGCCCGATATGTTTATTGATATTCACACAACCGATGGTGCCGATTATCAATATTCCTTAACTTATGGAATGCATATATTAGGTGATATGAACAAAGAACAAACCGAATGGCAATATAACTACCTGGCAGAAGTAGAAAACAAACTTTTAGATGATGATGTGTTAATGTTTCCTTATGTTGCTTTTAGAAGATGGCACGACCCGCGAAGCGGATTAATAAGAAGAACAGCATCGCCAAGATATTCAACCGGATATTCTGCTTATCAGAACAGGCCTGCTTTACTGGTCGAAACACATATGCTGAAAGATTACAAAACAAGAGTAGATGCTACTTATTATCTATTAAGACATACTATAGAAATTGTTGATAATCAACATAAAGAATTAAAAGAAATAAATATAAATGCTGATGTGGAAACCAGGGATTTAGCAGGGAAGGAATTTATTTTAAACTATTATACTTCTGACAAAGACAGTAGTATAGTTAAGTTTAAGGGAGTTGAATATGATATTGTACATAGTGATTTAACGGACGATATTTGGGTGCAATTTAGCGATAAACCAAAGGATTACGATTTGGTGTTATTTGACAAATTAATGCCTGCTTCAAGTGTAAAATTACCACAAGCATATATTATTCCGATTGAGTGGACTGAAGTAATTAGTCGATTGGATATGCATGGAATAGAATATTCTATTTTAAAAGAACCGAAAGAACTTGATATTAAAACATATAAATTCAGTAATGTGTCTTTTGCCAACTACCCTTTCGAAGGGCGACAAATGGTACAGAACTTTAATATGGAAGAAATCTCTATTAAGAAACTTTTTTCGAAAGGTTCTGTGATTGTTCCAACAAGCCAGCGAACAGCAAAAATAATAGCACACATCCTAGAACCAATTGGTCCGGATTCGTATGTGCGCTGGGGATTCTTTAATGCAATTTTTGAACGAAAAGAATATGTCGAAACTTATGTTATGGAAAAAATGGCTCGTGAAATGATTAACGAAAACCCTGAATTAAGAGAAGAATATGAAAAAGCTGTAAAGGAAAACCCTCAGTATTATAATAATCAGTGGGTAAAACTATTCTGGTTTTTTGAAAGAACACCCTATTGGGATCAGCAAAAAGATGTATATCCGGTAGGAAAAATTTACGACCTGGAAGCTATAAAATAATTAAATAAACGATTCAAATCACACATTACAGCCCCGTTTCCAAGGGCTTTTTTATTTACTTTCTACTTATTTTTTTAGAATAATTCTGTTTTAGTTTTTACTAACTTCATGCGACTATAGAAAGTATTTATATAAACAAGTTAGCAAAAATGCTCACTTTCGAAAATCCAGAAAGTTTCCTTAAATAAAATTACCGTATTGGTAACTTTTTTGTATATTTGTAGTATAATTTAAATAGAATATGAGAGTTATTGCTAAAAAAATATTGAGAGAATTTTGGGAAATACATACTGATTCAGCAGAACAACTGAAAACTTGGCATAAAGAAGCATCAAATGCAACGTGGGATTCTCCAAATGATATTAAAAAAGAATATGCAAGAGCTGGTATTCTAAAAAACAATAGAGTAATATTTGATATTTGCGGAAACAAATATCGATTGATTGTGAAGATACAATATAAAAGACAGTGGGTTTTTATTCGTTTTATAGGAACGCACAATGAATATGATAAAATAGACGCAAATAATATTTAGAATTATGGAAATAAAAGTAATAAAAACCGAAGAAGGTTATAATAAAGCATTAAAAAGACTTGAGGTAGTATTTGATGCACCAATTGACTCTCCACAAGGAGATGAAGCTGAATTATTAACTATTCTAATAGAAAATTATGAAGAAGAACATTATCCAATTGAAGCACCTGATCCAATTGAAGCAATTAGATTTCGAATGGAACAGATGAATATGAATAAAAAGGACTTAGCAGAAGTAATTGGATATAAAAGTAGAGTTTCTGAAATTCTTAATAGAAAGAGAAAACTATCTTTGAATATGATAAGACAACTTCATAAGAAGCTAAAGATTCCATATGATTCTTTACTGACTGAATATTAACCACACATTTGCTATGCATCATACAAAAGCCGGGGTGTTGGTGGTTTGCAAACTGACTCGTCCTAAAAAAAGTTTACATGTTAATACTTAAATTCTGATATAAGTTTACACTTATAATTTAATCCTGTAATTGATTTACAAAAAATTAGGGAAAATGATATATTAGTGCATTTGTAAAATTTCCTTTTCAGTAATTCTTTTAGGATTATTCCGTTTTCGTTTCGTTTTTTACTAACTTCATGCGACTATAGAAAGTACATTTTAATAATTACGAACTTAAAATGCTGATTATGAACAAAAATTTCAAACATCTTATAATATTATTATTGAGTGTTACACCTTTATTCTCTATATCACAAGAGTATCCATCTATTCATGAAATAAAAAATGTAATAAAAAAGGAGGTTGATAATGGACGCAGCAACAGTATTGTTGTTGGGGTAATAGATAATGGCAAAGAAAATTACATTTGCTACGGAAACCCTATAGAAGGTAAATTACAAAAAGCAGATGAAAGAACGATATATGAAATAGCCTCAATAACAAAAGTTTTTGTAAATACAATCTTTGCCGATTTATTATTGAAAGGAGAATTATCTCTTAAAGACCCTATCTTAAAATATTTGCCTGACACCTTAGTGCTTCAGGATCAAAAGGGTAAAGAAATTACTTTAAAGCATTTAGCAACACATACTTCAGGCCTGCCAAGCAAATTGGAGAAAATTGATTTACGAGAATTGAGTCTTTATTATCAAACCCAATCGTATAATGATTTATTTGTTTCTCTTGAAAAATATAAATTTCAAAATTCTCCGGGAACAGTATTTTATTATTCAAATATAAATACAGCTATACTAGCCTATATCATTTGTAAAGTAAATAATAGAGATTTAGAAAGTCTGTTTAGGGAGAGAATATATGAGCCTTTTCAAATGAAAAACACTACTTTGAATTTGACTAAAGAACAAGAAGAATACTTTGCTACTGGATATAACAGGCCGGGAAGACCAATTGAACATTGGGAATGGGATGCTGAAGCCGGTGCCGGAGGGCTTCGTTCCAATGCACAGGATTTAATAACTTTTATGCGAAAACTTTTTTATGAAGATTCTCCATTAAAAGAAGCAGCGAATTTAGCAGTTACAGTACAGTTCGATTCAACCAGGTATAGAAATACAAAGATTGGCTTAGGCTGGTTTATTACTGAGGGTAAAAACAGTTTAATAGTTGGGCATGGTGGCACTACCCATGGCTTTAAATCATTAATTATGTATGATACATTAAATAATCGAGGTGTTGTAGTGCTTTCAAATTCTTCAAGAGAAATTACCGACATTGCTCTTTACGTATTTGATAAGAATAAAAAGATTAATGAATTTAAGACCATCAAAACTGAGGAAATAGGCACCGAATTATTTAACCAGATTGAAGGAACCTATAGCTTTAATATCGGGAATTTGAAAGATACTGCTACAATTTATGAAAGAAATAATCTATTCTTTATTTATTCACAAAACGTAGGTGAATTTGAGATGTTTTATATAGGAAATAATTCTTTTTTAATTGAAGATATGAAAATTAAATTTGAAGATTTTCAATCCGATAAGGCACAAACTATTACAAGTACTAAGAAACAGGCAATTACAGGTAAGAGAATTGAATAAATAGCAAAAAAATGAAACCCAACATCAAATATTTATAAACTATTTGATTTTGATTAAATCTTATAAATACTAATTTTACCTGTTTAAAATTCATCTTAATCTTAATTTTAATCTTAACCTTAAACTATAAATACAATCGTAATGAAAAAAAGTTTTCTAATTATTTTATCTTTAGTTGTTTTGGTATTTACGCAATGTATAAATACTAACGATACCAGTCAGGTAGTTGATCAAAAGAATATAAACGATCAGGCAATCGAAAAAACTCAAAAAGCTCTAATCGAAAAATCAGGTTCTGAAAATGAAGAACTAATTAATCGTGGTGTTTCTCATGCAGCATCTTTGTGGCGTACATCGGATGGCGCAGTTGCTGAATTTGAAAGCTTCTGTATGGATCAATTTATTAATAATGCCAGTGAAAAAGAAATTGTATTCAATAAAATTTCAAAGAATTTTGAATCTTTGTGGGGACATCAGAATAAGGTTTTGCTTGATCTGAACGAAAATATGCATTTGGATAATGGCCCTTACCATAAAATTGATGCAATGTTTGCCGGATATAGCCCGGGATCACATTTTTCAAGTGATTTTTATGCCAATAAAATAGCTTTTGTAATAGCATTAAACTTCCCTCCTTTTTCTTTGGATGAAAAAACGATATTGGTAAAGAATGGAATTCTTTAGAATGGGCCTATGCACGTTTGGGAGATGTTTTTACTGCCCGTGTGCCGGCTGAATTAACCCAGGCTATTTCATTAGCTGAAACAAATGCTGACATTTATATCGCGGAATATAATGTTTATATGGGGCATTTATTAAATAACGAAAATCAAAAATTGTTCCCTGAAGACATGGTTTTGCTTTCACATTGGAACCTGCGCGATGAGATAAAATCAAATTATGCTAACCTGGAGAATGGACTTGAAAAACAAGATATGATTTATACTGTAATGAAGCATATCATAAATCAAACCATTCCCGAGAAAGTTATAAATTCGGGCGAATACGATTGGAACCCTATTGAAAATAAAGTTTATCAGGATGGAAACGAAGTTGAATTAAGCGCAGAGCCTGATACTCGTTATCTCCAAATTTTAAATAATTTTAATGCAAATAAAGCTACCGATGAGTATTATACTGATTATAATACTTTTATAAAGAGAGCTTTTTCCGGAGCAAAAGAAATTCCACAAGAAGAAATAGAAAAATTATTTGATGAATATTTATCATCTCCTGTAGTTAAAGAAGTTGGTAAAGTAATAAGCAAACGTTTAGGAAGAGATTTGAAACCCTACGATATTTGGTATGATGGATTTAAAGCCCGCAGTTCGATTTCCGGGGAAACTCTTAACGAAATGACCCGGGAAAAATATCCTGATGCAAAAGCTTTGGAAGCTGATTTGGGTAATATTCTTAAAAAGCTGGGTTGGGAAAAAGAACGTGCGGAATTTATAGCATCAAAAGTTACTGTTGATCCTGCTCGTGGTTCAGGTCATGCCTGGGGCGCAGAGATGAAAGCTGAAAATGCACATTTACGTACAAGAATTTCAAGTAAAGGCATGGATTATAAGGGTTACAATATTGCTATACATGAGTTTGGACATAATGTTGAGCAAACTATTTCTTTACATGATGTTGATTATTACATGATTAATGGTGTTCCAAATACTGCATTTACCGAAGCACTGGCCTTCATATTCCAAAAAAGAGATCTGCAATTATTAGGCTTTAAAAATGATAATTTAGATAAAGAATATCTTGAAAACCTTGATCTTTATTGGTCGGTATTTGAGATTATGGGAGTTTCGATGGTTGATATGAAAGTATGGAAATGGTTATACGAAAATCCGGAAGCTACTGCATCTCAGTTAAAAGAGGCAACTGTAAGTATAGCAAAAGAAGTATGGAATAAATATTATGCTGAAGTTTATGGAACTACTGACGAAGCTATTTTGGCTATTTATTCTCATATGATTGCCAGTCCGTTATATTTAACAAACTATCCTTTCGGTCATTTAATTGATTTTCAGATTGAACAATATTTAGTGGGAAAAGATTTCTCTGATGAAGTTGACAGAATTTGGAGTATTGGCCGTTTAACACCGGAAATATGGATGCAAGAAGCTGTAAAAGAAAGTATTTCGATTAAACCAATGATTGAGGCTGCTGAGGAAGCTTTAAAACATATTAATTAGACATTTCAGACCTAACAGGTTTTAAAAACCTGTTAGGTCTTATTCTTAATCCATTTCATCGATTTCTTTTAATAATTCCAGATTTACTTTTTTGGAATTGTGGCAATAAATAAAATTTTCTCTATCATTAAATAAATTAAATATTTCTGTCCTTTCTAATAAACTTGGTTTATTAGATAAGTATGCTCTATAAGATGAATGACAATAACTTGAAAAATTATGCTCAATTCCATGTTTTTCAGGATTTAAATGAATATAAAGAACTAATTCGCGTAAGTATTCTTCTGTATTGACTCTTATTCGATGCAAATGCTCTTGAAATAAGCTTCCTGTACGATTATACCTTTTATTTATTGACTTAGTATAAGCATTAAATAAATTAGAAAATGCTTGATGAAGTTTCTTTTTTCCATTTTGGAAATCAATTGGTAATTGTTCGTTTTCTTTGATTTTTAAAAGTAAATGAAAATGATTTGGCAATAAACAATAAGCATAAATATTACATGTTTCTTTCAAGTATTTTTTTGTTAATTGAAGAAAATAGGTATAGTTTCCCTCCTCTTTAAAAATATTTTCTTTATTATTTCCTCTGTTGAAAATATGGTAATAAGTTCCAGCTTCAAAAGGTTCTTGTTTCATTTTATATTAATTGTTTTAAACCTAACAGGTCTTCGAGACCTGTTAGGTTTTGTATAATTGTTGAAATATAAAGTTAATGAAATTGAATTAGGAAACCAGACCTAACAGGTTTTCAAAACCTGTTAAGGTCTCCTATGTTTATTTAATCTCAAATTTATAGCTGTCTTTACAAGTTTTTGAATCCATTGTTACAACATATATTCCTTGTGCAAGGTCAAAATCATAAGCAATGATGTTTTCTCCTGGTTGGCTGTTATAAACATTACTTCTCATTTTTCTTCCAGACATATCAGAGACAGAAATTTCTGTCTGTCCGAAATCTGATTGATAGAATTTTATTCCGTGGGGGTTGGGGTTGGGATAAGGAGTTAAACCACATGCTTTTTCTAAGTCTGAAGGGTTGTCTCCAAAACCTGTTGGTTTGTTTATTGTTAAGTGTGCTGTTTTTATTTCACTAATATTTCCTGCAATATCTTTAACAGATACATCCACTTCGTATTTATCGTATAAATTATTTGACTCTATTAGATATGAATCATAAATTTCTTCTAGAGGCAATTCTGAATTATCTTCTTTATTAATTACTTTAATATGATCCTCTACTGAAGTATAATCAGCTTCTTTAACTTCCACATTTGTATTTTCAATATCAAATATTCCTGGTTGAGTGTCGTCAACTTCTTGTTTCACTAGATAAGTTGTATCATTTCCACAAATATCTGTTGCTTTTATTGAATCAATTTGTGTAAATCTTACTTGATTTATTGTCCCGTCCATAACTTGAGTTAAATGTGTTGATTTTTCTAAAATTACTTCTAATTCTGAATTATCTGTTGCTGTTAAGTTTTCTAGAATGACATAATTTTCCAAATTTAAATTTGTTGAATATTCTAATTGTCTATCTTGAGGCAAATCTTCTATGGTAGGAGGCGCTATGTCTTTTACTATTATTTCTCTGATTGCTACTTCATATTTATATCCTGTTGATGCTTTGTAAGTTATGACTTTCTTATAATGGTGATTTGGGTATTCTGCATTCAAAGGAATATTTTCTGAAACAGTTTTTTCTAAGGAAGTTGGAAGATTTGATTTAGCATAGGCTGTGTCTGGCATTTGTGCAATATATGGAGATAAATCTATGTCTGGTTGATAATTTATTAGAATATCTTCTGGAACATTTTCAATTGTTATTTCTTCTTGTGAAGATGCTGGATTGAATGGAATTAGATAAGGATGAGAATAAAGATGTGTATCTTCACTATCAAATCCTACAAGATATGTAGAACTATGTGATCCATTGAGCATTTTACCATAATCAATAATATCTACTGAACTTGTTGATGCAAAATTGGCATCTCCTCGTTTAACCTCTTGCAGTTCATTTAGACCAGAAGGATTCCAAAGATACCAATGAGAAAACTTTTCTGGATTTTCTGCTAATCTTTCATTTGATTCTGGACCAGCTAACATCCCAACTAAAGAATGATTTATTCCCCCACTAGTAACTACATCTACTGCATAAATTTGAATATTTTTTGATGCATTTTTTCCATATAATTCTTCATCTGCAACCAAAGAATTTTCTGCATCCTCAACACCAGAAAGTACTTTTTTATGTGCTAAAAAATAATTCCTACAATCCCAATAAATATCATCTCTTGGAGGATAATTTGCCGAATCTGTTGCAAGAACTGCCCTTAACAAATCTATTCTTTCTGACCTATTCATATGTTCATAACGATTTTCTTTTTGTCCAGTTAATACTGAATCTAAAGATTGTGCATCTTCTTCATTCACAATTAAATTAGGTAAGAAATCAGCCTTTAAAGGAAAAGTATAAGTTCCATTCCTAATTACGAAAGGATCATTTGAATCTAATTTATTATTGCCATCTGCATCTCCAGAATGATCAAAATCTAATGAATCCCTACCTTCTGTTAAATGAATATTCGGTCTACAATAAGGAAGCATTTTAGCTCTAAAAGAAGCATCTTGGTAATTTTCTGGATGATCCACTGTTGATTTTGTTGAATTTTCATTTGAAGATTTTTGACTAGTGTCAAGTCAAGTTTGATATGAC
>JAUWQL010000015.1 GCA_030611105.1 Bacteroidales bacterium | reverse complement strand
TCGTAATATCTTCTCCGAATTATGTAATACCTTTGAAGGAAACAATTTTATTACCGAAATGACCAGCTAAATATTTACGTTTATTAATAGCTTGTTTTGCGGTATCATTTAAAAGAATTGTATCATTGTTAAGTAAATTATTTAAATTGTAAATAACATAATGGATTGAATCCGGCTCATCAAAAAACAAAGAATCTCTAAAATTATCCATCAAGCATTCATAAGTAGTTTTACCGGGAATACTATCATTTAATAATAAAGTATCAGCAATATTGAAAATTCGTCTTAAAGTATCTTGTATTAATTCATATTCAATAGAATCATTTAATATTTTTAAAGAATCAACTGATAATGAATCACTTTTAAAAATCTCGTTCTGAACTGTAATTAGAGTATCAGTCTCTGAATTTTGTGAATAAGATGAAAAATTAAGAAGTAAAATAGCAAATAAAACCAAAAGCAGCTTGCTCATTATTGTACTGAAATTTAATACTTTAATTGTATTTTTGAGTTATTAATTTTGTACAAAAGTATTTAATTTTATGCAATTATTTAATAAACTCGTATATTTGTACCGCAAATAAAATTGAGCTGAATGAAAATATCTAATAACAAATTGTTTTCAGCAAAAAATGTTTACATAAATATTAAGAAGAGAGATTCCTTCATCTTCTAGACTTTCACATTTGTGAGAGAACTCATCGATTTTAAATAATCAATTTTCAATTTGTTTAATCATAAATTCTAATATTATGGAACTTCCATTTGCAGAATCATATAAAATTAAGATGGTTGAAACCATCAAAAGAAGTATGTGCGAAGAACGTGAAAAATGGATTAAAGAAGCAAAATTCAATCTATTTAATTTAAAAAGCGAACAGGTTTTTATTGACTTGTTAACCGATTCAGGAACCGGAGCCATGAGCGACAAACAATGGTCTGCTATGATGCTTGGAGACGAAAGTTATGCCGGTGCTTCATCATATTATAAATTAAAAAATACTATAAAGGAATTATTAGGATTCGAATATTTTCTTCCAACTCACCAGGGAAGAGCAGCAGAAAATGTTTTATTTTCTGCTTTAATTAAAGAAGGTGATATTATTCCAGGCAATTCGCATTTCGATACAACGAAAGGACATATCGAGTTTAGAAAGGCAAAAGCCATTGATTGTACTATTGATGAAGCTTTTGATACTGAAATTGATCATCCGTTTAAAGGAGATATTAATCTTGAAAAATTAGAAAATACAATTAAAGAGCATACTCCTGAAAAAATACCTTTTATTATTGTTACAGTTACATGTAACTCTTCAGGTGGACAACCAGTTTCAATCGAGAATATGAAAGGTGTTCGTAAAATTGCTGATAAATATAATATCCCGGTAATATACGATTCAGCACGTTTTGCCGAGAACGCATATTTTATTAAACTACGCGAAAAAGGATGCGAAAATAAAACCATAAAAGAAATTGTTAAAGAAATGTTTTCGTATGCCGATGGAATGACCATGAGTAGTAAGAAGGATGCCATTGTAAACATGGGTGGATTTATTGCTCTGAGAAGCGAAGAAATTTTTAAAAAAGCAACTGTTTTTAATATAATTTTTGAAGGTTATATCACTTATGGCGGCATGTCGGGAAGAGATATGAACGCTTTGGCACAAGGATTAGACGAAGGGACAGAATTCGATTACTTAAATACCCGAATCAGACAAGTAGCATATTTAGGTCAAAAGTTAACAGACTATGGAATATCAGTTCAAAAACCTTATGGTGGACATGCTATTTTCATTGACGCCAAGAAATTTTTACCAAACGTACCTAAAGAGCAATATATTGCTCAAACCTTAGCAGTAGAATTATATCTTGAAGCTGGTATTCGTGGTGTTGAGATCGGCACTTTACTTGCCGATCGAGATCCTGAAACACGTGAAAATCGTTATCCAGCCCTTGAACTTCTTCGTTTGGCTATACCACGAAGAGTATATACAAATAACCACATGGATGTTATAGCAGTGGCTTTAAAAAATGTTTTCGACAGAAGAGATCAGATTACCAAAGGATTTAATATTCTTGAAGAAGCGCCAATTATGAGGCATTTCACAGTTGAACTTGAAAGAATAAAATAATTTATCAGATAATGTTTAAGACCCTGTATTGAAATACAGGGCCTTTTTATTTCAACATTATTCATACAGATTTGTTACACTTTATTAATCTATAAAGGCTTTAGTTTAATTTAGCGTTAAAAACTGTATAATATTTTGGGCTAAAGCCCATTAAACACCGCTTTATTAACCCCAGGCTTAAGCCTGGGGTTATGGATTCCTTATTAATACAGGGCTTTAGCCCGACACTTTTAAACTATAGCCATTTACAAATTTTGATAATAAAATATATTTAGTCAGTTTTGCAAAGGTTTCAAAATCCCCGGATGAAAGATTTAACAACAGGAAAAGAAGGTTCCCTTATTCTGAAATTTGCTCTCCCAATGTTACTTGGAAATGTTTTCCAACAACTTTATAATATTGTTGATAGCATTATTGTAGGCAATTTTATCGGCAAAGAGGCCCTTGCCGCTGTTGGAGCGTCATTCCCTATCATCTTTGCATTTCTTTCCTTAATTATTGGTATTGTTTCCGGAAGTACAATTGTTATCTCCCAATATTTTGGTGCAAAAGATATAGAAAAAGTTAAAAGAACAATAGATACCCTTTTTATCTTTTTATTTTTTGCCTCTATTGTAATTAGTATTGTCGGTATAATCTTCAGTGAAGATATTTTTAGAATGCTGAGATTGCCTGAAGAAATAATACCACAGGCAAAAACTTACTTTAATATTTTTATTGGCGGAGTAATTGTTTCATTTGGATTTAATGGAACCAGCGCTGTTTTACGCGGACTAGGGGATTCTAAAACACCATTATACTTTCTAATAATTTCTACGATTATTAATATCGGCCTCGATTTACTTTTTGTTTTAGTCTTTAAATGGGGAATTGCTGGCGTGGCAATAGCATCGGTTATAGCACAAGGAGGTGCATTTTTAACTGCAATAATTTATCTAAACAGAAATCATAAAATTATTCGATTTTCATTTACCAAACTGGTTTTTGATAAAGATATTTTTAAGAAAAGTATTCGTATTGGGTTACCAACAGGCATACAACAAACTTTTGTTGCAGTGGGTATGACAGCACTAATTAGTATTGTTAACACATTTGGAACGAATGTTATTGCTGCATACTCAGTTGTAATGAGAATAAGTTCATTAGCTTCACTCCCTGCAATGAATTTTGCTGCAGCACTTAGTACATTTGTTGGCCAGAATATAGGTGCGAAAAAAATTGAAAGGATAAAATCCGGATTTATATCTACCCTAAAAATGTCATCATTAATTTCAATAACAGTATCAGCGTTTGTTCTGTTGGGAAGTGGATTTTTAATGAACCTATTTACAAACGATACCGAAGTAATAAGAATTGGGAAAGAATATTTGATGATTGTTGGAGCGTTTTATGTTATATTTTCGGCAATGTTTTCAATCTCCGGTGTTATGCGAGGTGCCGGCGATACACTTATTCCTATGTTTATATCTTTAATAGCGCTCTGGATAATACGAATTCCAAGTGCATGGTTGCTTTCGCGCGAATTTGGAGAAGTTGGTATATGGTGGGCAATGCCAATCGGATGGTTTGTTGGTTTTATTCTTTCATTCATTTATTATTTAACCGGAAACTGGAAAAAGAAAGTCATAGTTTAGTTTTGAGTTCAGAGTTTTGAGTTTTTTTAAACTCTAAACACAGAACTTCAAACTATATAACTAATTTATTACCTTTGCCCAATAAATACAATCATTTGAAAAGAACACTATGATAAAATCAATGACCGGTTTCGGAAAAGCCGAATGTGAATTAAAAGACAGAAAAGTTATTATAGAAATTAAATCACTAAATAGCAAAAACCTGGATATATATGCTAAGATACCGGGAATGTATCGCGAAAAAGAGCTTGAAATTCGAAATATCATATCAAAAAAATTACAACGAGGAAAAATAGAATTTGTACTTTATTACGAAATAACTGATGATAACAAAGCAACAACAATAAATTCAGGGGTAGTTAAAAATTATATTGATCAATTAAAATCAGTTGCTGACGATCTGAATCTTGAAACATCAGAACAACTTTTACAAATAGCAATCAGGTTACCAGATACGTTAAATACTGAGCGTGATAAAATTGACGAAAACGATTGGGGGATTATAAGACAAACAGTAATAGATGCATTAGATCAACTTGATGAATTCAGAATACAGGAAGGTAAATATCTTAAAAAAGATATTGAACAAAGAATTAAAATAATAAATGATAAAAAGAACGAAATCACTCCTTTTGAAATAGCACGAACTGAGAAAATAAAGGAAAAATTAAAAGTTAGTCTTAATAAAAATGTGGACGAACAAGATTATGACAAAAACAGGTTTGAGCAGGAATTGATTTATTATCTTGAAAAATTGGATATTACAGAAGAAAAGGTAAGGCTGACAAATCATTGTAATTATTTCATTGAGATGCTTGATGAATCTGAATCCAATGGTAAAAAGTTAGGTTTTATAAGTCAGGAAATAGGTAGAGAAATTAATACGATTGGTTCAAAAGCAAACGATTCTGATATACAAAAACGGGTTGTTTTGATGAAGGATGAATTAGAAAAAATAAAAGAACAAATGCTAAATATTCTATAGTTTTAAAATGGAAGGCAAACTATTTATATTTTCAGCACCCTCAGGATCGGGCAAAACTACAATAGTAAGAACTCTTTTAGAAAAAGACTTAGATATTGAATTCTCTATATCAGCCACTAGTCGTCCTAAAAGAAAAAACGAAACTGATGGAAAAGATTACTATTTTATTTCAGCAGATGATTTCAAAGAAAAAATAGATAAGGATGAATTTGTTGAATGGGAAGAGGTTTACGAGAATCGTTTTTATGGTACGTTAAAAAATGAGTTGGAAAGAATCTGGAATCAAGGTAAACATGTAATATTTGATGTTGATGTTGTCGGAGGTTTAAGCATTAAGAAAAAATATCCGAATAAAGCATTATCCATATTTATAATGCCGCCAAGTATCGAAGAACTCGAAAAAAGACTTATTCTGCGATCAACGGATAGTATAGAAGATATTGAAACAAGAATAAATAAGGCTAAGGAAGAACTAAGCTATGCAGAAAAGTTTGATATAATTATTGTAAATGATAATCTGGACAATGCAATAATGGAATCAGAAAAAGTTGTAACTAACTTTATTAAGTAATAAAGAAATGAAAACAGCCAATGGCTGATATAATAACCGAGACACACAAGAGCATGATTAAAATTCAGTGGCACAATATCAACCTTAAGCACAAATTTTAAACAGATGAAAATAGGATTATTTTTTGGTTCGTTTAATCCAATTCATATTGGTCATTTGGCTATTGCAAATTATATGGTCGAGTACAGTGATTTAGATGAAATATGGTTCGTTTTAAGTCCTCAGAATCCTTTAAAAAAGAAAAAAACATTATTGAATGAATATGACAGGTTAAAGATGGTTGAACTTGCCTTAAAAGATGATTATAAAATTAAACCCACAGATATTGAGTTTAGTCTTCCAAAACCATCCTATACTATTGATACTTTAACTTATTTGTCTGAAAGAAACCCAAAACATGATTTTGTCCTGATAGTTGGGACAGATAATTTTCAATCATTCCATAAATGGAAAAATTATGAGCAAATTTTAAAACAATATAAGCTTTATGTTTATCCACGACCCGGTTATGAACTTGGCGAATACGAAGACCATAAAAGTTTAAGCCTGATTAAAGCTCCGTTAATTGAAATCTCTTCCAGTTTTATTCGGGAATCGATTAGAAACAACAAAGACATGAGATACTTTCTTCCTGAAGAAGTTTACAAGTACATTGAAAAAATGAATTTATACAGAAATTAAATTTAACTAAAAATATTAATAAATGGGATTGTTAATTTTATATTTTTTAACTGCAGTTATAATATCTTTCATATGTTCTATACTTGAAGCCTCGCTTTTAAGTATAACTCCAACCTTTCTGGCCGGTAAAGTAAATGAGGGGAAAGCTTTTGCTAAATCATTACAAAAATTTAAAGAAAAAATTGATACTCCTTTAGCTGCAATACTTACAATTAATACATTTGCTAATACAGTTGGAGCTGTTGGTGTTGGTGTTCAGGCTCAAAAATTGTGGGGTAACGAATATCTTTCTATAACATCAGGAGTATTAACCATATCAATTCTGATATTCGCTGAAATAATTCCTAAAACCCTGGGTGTCAATTATTGGAGAAATCTGGCTCCCGTGATACCATACTTTTTAAAAGGTATGATCTACTCTCCTTTTTATCCAATAATTGCATTTGCTAAATTTATTACTAAATCGCTTAAGAAAGATCAAACACAAGATATTTTAAGCAGGTCGGAATTTCATGCAATGGCGGAAATTAGTGTAAAAGAAGGTATTTTTAAAAAAGAAGAATCAAAAATTCTTTTAAACCTTATGGTATTTAACAAAATTGAAGTGAAAAGCATATTAACACCTAGAACAGTTGTGTTTGCGGTAGAAGAGAATATTACTGTTAAAGAATTTATAGAAAAGAATGATAAAATTATATTTTCGAGGATTCCGGTTTTTCAAAAAGATATTGAAAATATAACAGGCTATGTTCTTAAAGATGATATCCTGCAATACATGATTGATAAAAAGCAAAACAATAAACTTCTTAGTTTACGACGCGAAATTAAAGTTGTTAATGAGCAAATGCCTATAATCAGGTTTTTCTATAAATTAATTGAAGGGAAAGAACATATTGCAATGGTTGTAGGCGAATATGGCGAAATGGTTGGAATTGTTACCATGGAAGATATTATAGAAACACTGTTAGGAACAGAAATAATGGACGAGTCCGATAGTGTAGAAGATATGCAGGAACTCGCCAAAAAAGTTTGGGAAAAAAAGCAAAACGACTTGAAATGATTTAAAAAACTCACAAGGAATTATCCCTTGTGAATTATAACGTCTCTCACTCTTTACCCCGAATCGTGCTAAACGTTTTCCGGATGAATTTAGGTATGTCGAAGCATTAAAATCAGCCCGAAAGAAAGGTATTCCTTATTAATTAATATCTTTGTGTAAATTATTTTACACAGACTATGAATATTGATAATATAGTATCTCCAAGTTTAATTCTGGATAAAAATAAATGCCTGAATAATATTCGTTTAATGGCAGAGAAAGCCAAAAAACACAATTTAATTTTCAGGCCACATTTTAAAACACATCAGTCTCGAATAATCGGAAAATGGTTTAAACAGTTTGGTATAAATAAAATTACTGTTTCCTCATTACGAATGGCAGGGTATTTTGCCAATGATGACTGGAAAAATATTACTGTTGCCTTCCCGGTAAATATTCGTGAAATTGAAACGATTAATTCATTGGCCGAAGAAATACAATTAAATCTTACGCTTGAAAATATCGAATCCATTGAGTTTTTAAATAAAGAATTAAAATATGATGTTGGGTTCTTTATTAAGATTGATACGGGATATCACAGAACAGGTGTTTCATTTGACATTTTTCTTACGATTGACAAAATTCTGAAACTAGCATCAGTATCTGACAAACTGGATTTTAAAGGTTTTTTGTCACACTCGGGAAATACTTATAAAGCAAAAAGCACTAATGAAATAATTGATATCCATAATGATTCCTTATATAAATTATCTCTTTTAAAAAAACAATATATCGAAAAATTTCCTGATTTAATTATGTCAATTGGCGATACTCCATCATGTAGTTTAGCTGATGACTTTCCCGGAATAGACGAAATTCGCCCTGGTAACTTTGTTTTTTACGATCTTATGCAATATGAATTAGGTTCGTGCAGCATTGAGCAGATAGCAACAGTTATGGCATGTCCTGTAGTTGCTAAACACTCTGAGAGGAAGGAGATTATTATTCAAGGAGGAGGCGTTCATTTTTCAAAAGAATTTATGGAAGTAGGAGATGATAAAGTTTATGGTAAATTAGTTCTATTAAATAATCAGGGGTGGAAAAAACCAGACAAGGATTACTATCTAATAAAATTATCTCAAGAACATGGAACCTTACAAGTTTCTGATGAATTATTCAATAAAATAAATATTGGTGATTTAGTTGGGATTATACCTGTTCACTCATGCATGACTGCCAATTTAATGAAAAAATATCTGTCAACTGAAGATGAGATAATTGATCATTTGTCAGGAAATATCATATAATACTGTTTATTATTCAAAATGTAGTTCCAATTAAATCGGGTTTTTGAAGAAGAATTGGTATAAAAAGAAGCCCGGGACTTTCCCGGGCCTTATAAGCCGGTGGAACTCTCATCCACATACCAGAGTACCCTGCGTGGCGACTCTTTCTTTAAACTTCTTATGGGATGCAAATATAAACATTGATTAAAACTAAGCAAGAGTATAATTAATACGTTTTTAACAAATTATGTTTACAAAACGCAGAACTTAAATTTACTATTACTTACAAACAGTTTTAAATACTAAACTCTCTATCAATAGTCTGTTCAAGGGAGATAAATGTTTCAGTACGAGCAACGCCGGGAATATTTTGGATTGTATTTACTAAAACATTCATTAAATGCTGATTATCTACACAATAAATTTTTAATAGTAAGGCCCAGGTACCTGTGGTAAAATGGCACTCAACTATTTCGGGGATTTTCTCTATTTCCTTAATAACATTATTATAGATGTGTGCTTTATCAAGTAATATCCCTACAAAAGCACAAATATCAAAACCTACAGCTTTTGGTTTTACAATAAACTTCGACCCGCTAATTATTCCGGCATTTTCGAGTTTACGTATACGTTGGTGAATTGCTGCTCCCGATATTCCGCACGATCTTGCAATCTCAAGAAAGGGAGTGCGGGCATTTTTTAACAGATATGATAAAATTTTTCTGTCTGTTGCATCAATTTGTACTTTTTGATTCATGATAAGTAACAATTTGTAATCATATTACAATTATATGTAACATTTTGCAATTATACAAAAATATAATATTGGTTTTTAAAACACATCTTTAACTTATAGTTACAAATTACAATAATTAAAAAGTAGATTCAGGACATGTCCTGAATCTACCTATCATATTATAAAAAAACATCCGAAGTTAAAAAAACTTCGGATGTTTACACTTATGTATATTAAATATTTCTTAGTTCAATATCTGAACTTCTTCAACAATTTCAGTACCTCTTTTCACAGCCTTTTCGTTAACAGGAATCATGTGATGATAACGTTCAGGTAGTGATTTCTTCAATCCGGCAATCACGTTTTCCATTTTAACTATAGGTTTAATTTTCAAGAATCCGCCTAAAATAATCATGTTAAAAGTTTTTGTGCTTTCCATTTTTGCAGCTTCGGCAGCAGCAGCAACACGATAAATATTGATATCTTTTCTCTCAGGATGACGAGTAATACCATTACCATCGTATATTAATGTACCACCGGGCTTAACCATACTTTCAAATTTATCCATTGATTGCTGGTTAAGAATAATAGCAGTATCGAATTCATTTATGATTGGAGAACTGATTCTATCGTCACTAATAATAACTGTAACGTTAGCAGTACCACCTCTCATTTCTGGTCCGTATGAAGGCATCCATGTTACTTCTTGTCCTTGAACAATACCTGAGTAACACATAATTTTACCCATAGAAAGAACACCCTGTCCACCAAATCCGGCTATAATTATTTCTTCAGTCATTTTTCTTAATTTTTTAATTTAAAATTAGTCCCGATAGCTCCCGATATCCCGAAAACTTTCGGGACGGGACGGGATGATATCCAGGTTTATTCTTCAGGAACTTTAATATCACCAAGCGGATAAAATGGGAACATATTATCAACCATCCATTCATTAGATTGAAGTGGTGTCATTTTCCAACCTGAGTTACAATTCGATACAATCTCAACAAAAGAAAGGCCTTTTTTCAATTTTTGATTTTCGAATGCTTTTCGAATAGCTTTTTTCGCTTTACGAACAGCAGCAGGAGTGTGTACAGCCTGACGAGTAACAAAGTAAGTTCCGGGTAGCTGAGCAATCAATTCTGTCATCTTCAAAGGAGCACCCATTGATTCTACATCACGTCCATATGGAGAAGTAGAAGATTTCATTCCTGGCAAAGTAGTTGGAGCCATTTGTCCACCTGTCATACCATATATACCATTATTCACAAAAATGATTGTAATGTTTTCTCCACGGTTGCAAGCATGAATAGTTTCAGCAGTACCAATAGCAGCTAAATCACCATCACCCTGATAAGTAAATACATATTTCTCGGGATATAATCTTTTAATAGCGGTTGCCAATGCAGGAGCTCTACCATGAGCAGCTTGTTGCATATCTATATCCATAAATTCGTACGCAAGTACTGAACAACCTACAGGAGCAATTCCAATAGTTTGATCCTGAGCATTAAGTTCTTCAACCACTTCCATTACTAAACGGTGAGCAGTACCATGACCACAACCAGGACAATAACTTAGTGGTTTATCAGTAAGAAGAGCAGTTTTTTTATAAACCAGATTTTCTTCTTTTATTATATCGTTGTTTATTATATTTTCAGCCATTTTTTATCCTCCTATAAAAAAATTTGTTCCAAAGCTTCTACAACTTCTCCCGGTGATGGAATAATTCCTCCCATTCTACCAAAATGCTCAACAGGAATATTACATTCAACAGCTAATTTAACATCTTCAATCATTTGTCCTGCACTCATCTCTACAGATAACATCCCTTTAACTTGTTTGCTTAGCTCTAAAAGCCTTTCAGTTGGGAAGGGGAATAAAGTAATTGGTCTAAACAATCCTACTTTAATACCCTTTTCGCGAGCTAACTGCATCGATTTTTGACAAATTCGTGAACTTGTTCCGTAAGCAACAAACAAATATTCGGCATCTTCAGTCTGGATCTCTTCAAAACGAACTTCATTCTCTTCAATTTTCTTATATTTTGCTTGAAGTTTATGATTAAACACCTCTTGTCTTTGAGGATCAAGGTCTAATGAAGTAATAATATTTCTTTCGCGATTAGCATCTTTACCGGTTGTTGCCCAAGGGCATCTTTCTTTTACCTGAGCATCTGTCAATCTTGTTTTTTGCTCTCCTACCTCAACTTTTTCCATCATCTGACCAATAGCACCATCAGAAAGTATCATAACAGGGGTTCTGTATTTAAACGCTAAATCGAAAGATAATTCAACAAAATCATACATTTCCTGAACTGAAGCAGGTGCTAATACGATTAATTTATAATCGCCATGACCACCACCTTTAACAGCCTGAAAATAATCAGATTGAGCAGGTTGGATAGTGCCTAAACCAGGTCCTCCCCTAACAACATTTAAAATCATACAAGGAAGTTCAGCACCAGCCATATATGTAATACCCTCTTGTTTCAGGCTTATTCCGGGGCTTGAAGATGATGTCATAACCATCTTACCTGCACCAGCACCTGCATAAACCATATTAATAGCAGCAATTTCACTTTCTGCCTGAAGAACAACCATTCCTGTTCGTTTTTCCGGTCTTTCTAACATAAGGTACTCAAGAACTTCTGATTGCGGAGTAATTGGATAACCAAAATACCCATCGACACCTGCACGAATAGCTGCTTCAGCTATTGCTTCGTTGCCTTTCATTAATCGTAATTCTTTCATTATTATATTTCTTTTAAAAATTTAATACTTATTCGTTTACTTTTTTTCTGTAAACAGTAATAACTCCATCCGGACAAACAATGGCACAATTAGCACAACCCGTACATGCATCAGGATTTGCCATATATGCATAATGATATCCCTTACCGTTAACATCCTCCGCAAGAAGAATAACATCTGACGGGCATGCAGGTATACAAACTTCGCAACCTTTACATTTTTCGATGTCAACTACAATTGCTCCTTTAACTTTAGCCATTATTTAAGATATAATTTAGTTTTTATTATTTTTTTTGAATGCACACAAAGATAATATTTTTTAGTCAGATTTTTCAGGATAACACCCTTGTTTGCGCCTGTTATTCAACAGGTTTGGTAATATTCAATATTTCATTAATATTCAACGATTTAAAACCATAAACCGGCAATTTTTTATAGGCTTAAACTTTAACTGTGATGTTCGTTAAAAACCTGTAGTCTGTGTTCCAGATCTTTAAACCGGCTTCTGTGAATCTGTGAAACACAAGCACGTATACCTTCTGTCCTTTCACTGCCTGTAGTGGCTAAAGAAATTGCACTAATTCCGTAATAAAGCAATTCCTCAAGCAATTCTAAACCGTCCATTCCCGGATATGAAAATGTAAAATAAAAACCATCAGCTAATGGTTCATTCTCATCCATATCATATACTATTTCAAATCCATTATCAGTAAAAAGCTTCTTCATTATTTTCGCCCGTTCTCCGTACTCCTTAACAATTTCAACAAAATCTAAGTCACCATCATTCGCAGCTTTTAGCATAGCAGCCAAACCATATTGTGCCGAATGACTTGTTCCTGAAGAAAGAGAATACAAGGCGCCGTAAATCATAGAATAACCAAAACCATCTGTTTTAAAAAATCGTTTTAGATCAGGAAATTGACGGTTAAACAATTCATTCGAAATAACCATCATTCCAATTCGCTGACCCGCATAACTAAATGACTTGGAACTCGAAATTAACAGAATATAATTACCAGTATAATTTGCTACTGATGACTGATATGGTGCAACACCCGGTTTAGATAAATCTTTACGGAAATCCATTGCAAAATATGCAAGATCTTCCATAACAATTACATCATACTTAGTTGCCAGTTCACCAATTATCTGCAATTCCTTTTCTGTAAAACAAATCCATGATGGATTATTGGGATTCGAATACAGAATAGTAGAAACATTCCCTTTTTCAAGGTATGATTCAAGTTTTGCCTTTAATTTATCACCTCTGTAGTTATAAACATCGAAAGTTTCATATTTAAACCCAAGAACATGATGTTGCATTTTCTGTACAGGAAAGCCAGGATCAATAAACAAAGTTGTATCTTTTTTAATATCTCTTCGGCATGAAACGAGGAAAGAAGCAAATGCACCCTGCATTGAACCAACAGTAGGTATACAATTCTTTTCATCAACCTCAATATTCATAAAATTCTTTACAAACCGGGATATTTCCTTTTTAAGAATATCAACTCCTTCGATCATTGGATACTTAGAAGCCACGCCACTTTTTAGCGCAGCTATTTCTCCCTCAATACCAACCTGGGCTGGAGGTAAACCGGGAACACCCATTTCCATACGAATGTATTTTTCACCTGTTTCCTTTTCAATTTCGTTTACTAATCGAACTAATTCACGAATCGAAGCTAATCCAACTTTTTCTAATCCGCTTTGTTCCAGTTTGTTTTTAACAACACTAGCATCAATAGGTGTTTTTCTTGTCAAAGTATCGCCCATAACAATATTTATTTAAAATCAGTCTTAATTTTTTCAACCCAGTTATTTACTCTTTCGTCAGTTAATTCAGGTTCAAAATCTTCATTTACCGGTAAGCCGATAAATTTACCATCAATAACAGCTAGAGACTCTCTGAAATCGTAACTTTCAGTTTCAACCTGTCCAATAATTTTAGCTCCTTTTGGTAAAATCTTTCCGGCAACAATTCCTAAAGCATTAACAAAATGTAAATCATAAGTAATTTGATCGCCTAAACCAAACATTGCAATTACCTTGTTAGAATAATCAACCTTTTCAACTTCCGGAAAAAAACCATCCCAGTCATTAGCAGGCTTGTCTGATTCCCATGTTTCTTTACCAATAGTAGACATGCCGAAAATTACATTTTCATATTTTTCAACATCTGTAGCTTTAGAATCTTTTACAGGAATTAAATCAACATTTTCGTTACCTAATGCAGCAGCAACTTTCTTTGCAACTCGTTCTGTTGATCCACCAAGTGGGCCATAAAATAAACCAACCTTTTTCATTTTATATTTTTTAATGATTTTCTTATCGTTTTGTACAAATATACAATTAATTTACATTTTTCATATCAGCAATCTCAAGTATAACACTACATACCGTATGTTTATTAACATCCCATATCTTATTTCTTCTGAATTAAATTATATGCATAACTAAATACAGGATTAACTACTAATGAAACAATCATTCCAATAGTCCCTGCCTGAGGCGATAATTTTGGTCCCCAAACAATAAATAATATTACACAAACAGCTAAACCAAGCATTGAAGACGATATTGCACCAAATTTATTCATTTTCTTACTAAATAATCCCCAAACAAATGGTCCTAAAAAGAATGATCCGATAGCACCCCACGAAAGGCCTAATATTGCAACAATAGAATCGGGCTTTATTAAAGCAATAATTACAGATAATAAAACAAATAATAAACTTCCAACCCGCATCAAAGACATAAGGCCTTTATCGCTCACGTTTTTATTAATAAATCCAGCATAAAAATCTTTTACCACCGAAGAGCTTGAGATTAAAACCAAAGCAGCTAAGGTTGACATTGAAGCTGACAATATCAGAATTAGAATAATAATAGTTAGCGATTCGGGAACAACAAAATTTAAAAGTTCAGGCATTATTGCATCATAATCTGGGACACTTATATCTCCAGTTGGAAATGATAATGGAGCATTCCCGGGATTTAAGAAAACCCTTGATGTTGAACCGATGAAATATGCAATACATCCAATTAACAAAGCAAAGAATGTAGATGCTACCATTCCTATTTTAATAGATCTTCGGTCCCTAATCGCATAGAATTTTTGTATCAATTGTGGCATTGCAAACGGAGCAACACTGGTTAAAAATATAAGTGAAAACAATGGCCACCAACCCGGAGGGCCAACTACTTCAGTTAATTTGGGATTAATATTTGATAATGTCTCAGTAATAGAAACAATACCACCACCCTTATTTACTGTAAAAAATACCAAAACAATAACACTGGCAGTCATTATCATTCCAAATATAGTATCTATCATTGTCATTGATTTATAACCACCCAATACTAAATAAATTGAAGTAAATACTCCCATTGCCACAACAACATGCCAATAATCAATATCGGGAAAAGACGCTTCGAATAATTTTGACAATCCAATAAATACTGCTGCTGAATATGGTACTAAAAAAACAAATATTGCAATTGAAGAAGCGAGTTTAAGAGTTCCACTATCGTATCTCTTTTCAAGAAATTCACTTAATGTAGAAACGCCATAATCGATTGACATCTTTTTAATTTTCCAACCCATTATAGCCCAAACTCCCAACACACCTACTAAAGCATTAAAAACGCCAATCCAAATTCCGGAATAACCGAATCCCCATCCTACTTTACCTGCAAAACCAATAAAAACAACAGCCGAAAAATAAGCTGTTCCATACGAAAATGCTGTCATCCATGGACCAACATTTCCTCCACCGAGAAAGAAATCGGAAAATGATTTTGTTTTTCGCAAACCGATAATTCCGACAATAATTATCATTAATGCATAAGCCGCTATTACTATTATCTTTACTGCCATATTTTACATTTTTTGGTTCTACTGTTATTTTAGTGTAAATGATGATTAAATATTATTTTCTGTACGATGAATTTTTCCCCGATAGCTATCGGGATTTGTCATTATTTTTGTTATTTCATTTGCTTCTTTTATGAGCCTTAGTAATTCTTTTCTGTCATAATCTTTCATAACCATTTTATCATTCAATCATTTTATCATTACCCATTAAATTCGTGGTAGTACCCATTATATTTAAAAGAAGTGAAATACAGAGAATAAAACTCTGGTATTTGCCACTTCGTGTGTATTCTTAATTTTTCCGTAATCTGACTCATCCATTATTCCGTAAGCTGCAACTGTATATTCCAACTCAAGTGCTAACATGAAATTCTTTATTTTATGTGATATGGTTGGTGTGATTCTATAAAAATAATCAACATCTAAAGCCATTCCATATGTACTTCCCACGATTGGATCATTAGCTCCCATATTTTTTGTATAACCTCCGAATAATCCAAATTTGGTTTTATCACCATAAATTACATTACCCCAACAGTACAAATGATTAAACGGTGTATACTTTTCAATACCTGAAGTGCTATCTATATTGCTTACTCCATAACCGCCAGGCATTATACTTTCAGAAAGATTTTGTCCGTAAATAGCTTTCCCTTTAATAGTTAATTTTGATTTTTGATATTTAAAAAACGCCATTCCCGCATAAGAATTTAACTTCTCGTCAGTTGCATAACTTATTCCTGATGTTATTGCTGTATCAACTGATATTCTGGGCTGAATACATTTATAATCAACAGCTATACCAACTAATAAATCGCCTGGATAATATTGTACTTGTAAGTGTAAATTCGGAATATTTGAGTTCTTAAGATATTTAGCTGACTTTCCATCTGGCCCTTTATTAGCATAATCACTTTGTGAAATTGCAGCTGCGATAATTTTAAAATCATTTATCCTATGAGATAACTGCAACATAGGACTTCGATTAAATGGCTGAAAGGGAATACCTGTATTTAAAGACATTACTGAAGGGTAAACTTCCTTTACAAACATAGGATGCCATTCTCTTCCCAACAATATTTCAGTATTTTCCCAGTTTAATTTCGAATATGCATGGCGCAAACGAACCCGGCTTGTAAATCCATCTGCTCCACCTGTAAAATCAATCTCAACTAATCCTGTTAATTTTGCACCTAACACATCCGGTCCTGTAACTTTACCTCTTATTCTTGATGAAATATCAATTATATTAAATGAACCATGTGCGTTTATATCTTTTCCATTTGCATCGTAATTTACATCCTTTGGAAAAATGTGTAGCAAACCTTCCAATGCTTCAACATTTTGACGAGAATCATAATAGATATCACTTTTAATAAATCCGGAAACATCGAATTTGATTTTTTTCTCTTCTGTTTCCTGTGCAAAAAGCTTTCCGGCAAACAACAAAACAATAAATAGACAATATTTTAATATTAATTTTAGTTTCATTACATTTTAATTCCTTATTTATCAGTGAATAAAGTAATACCCAACCTCTCACAGCCCTTTAAAAATCCTTCTTTTACTCTGGGTAATTTAAAAACCAATCCCACAAACAAAACAATTGCTAAAATCAACAACAATTTTTCGGTTAATTTCAGCTCTTTAAATTTCCTCATCCTGCTATTACTTTTCAATTCTGATTCGTGCATCAACAGCTACAACCTTATCTGCTTTTCCTAAGAGCGGATTTAAATCCATTTCCGCAATTTCAGGGGCAGCTTTTACTAAAGCAGATACACGAGTTACAATCTCAGCAAACATTTCTTCGTTAACTCCCTCCTGCCCACGTGCACCTTTAATAATTCCATAGCTACGAAGGTTTTTAATCATTTTTCCTGCTTCATCTTTTGCTATCGGGGCTAGTCCTGCACTTACATCTTTTAATACTTCGATAAAAATTCCACCCAAGCCACAAAGAACCATATGTCCAAATTTAGGCTCCGCTTTTGCACCAACAAATAATTCAGTTCCGGAAAGCATAGGTTGCAAAAGAATTGCTGTAGTATCTTTTATTTTGATCATTCGATCAAACTCTATCGCTACAGTTTCTACATCTTTAACATTAAGAACAACTCCACCAACATCTGATTTATGAACAGGGCCAACAACTTTCATTACTACAGGCAAACCTAATTCTTGTGCAGATTTTACAACATCTGCCTGAGTAGTCACCACGGCTTCTCCGGCTCTTGATACTCCTGCTGCATCTAATAAATCCTGAACTTTCTCAGGAGATAAATATCCATCTTCTGAATTATCAATTATATTTCTAATTTTTGTATTATCTATTTCAGGTAATTCTACATTTTCAGAAACAGGCTTTTCGGTATTATAAATTTTCGCCAATGCATTTCCGAATACAACTTCATCAGGGAAATTAATTCGACCCTTTGCAATAAATGCATCAATCTCATCTTTTACATTGATAACTGATGGTAATATTGGATAAATTGGTTTTTTGCAAATTTTCATCTTCTCATCCAACAAATCGTAAACATCGTAAACAGGAAATAATCCCGGACTACCAAAAATTACAGCCATTGCATCGATATTATCAAAATCATTTTCGCAGGCATCAATAATATGTCCAAGTTGTTCAGCTGTTCCTGTTGCCAGGAAATCAATTGGATTTGCAACTGATGAACCAGGGTAAAGTTTGTCTAATAAAGCATCAGCTTTTGGTCCATCAATATGAGGAATTTCCAATTTATTATTTGATAATGCATCGGTTAACATTACAGCAGGTCCTCCGGCATGAGTAATGATTGCAATATTTTTACCTTTTAATTCAGGATGCATAAAAATAGAAGCCACAGTTGCCAGTTCATCGCGTCCGGCACAACGAACAATTCCGGCTTTACGGAATAAAGCTTCAACAGCAACATCTGAACTTGCTAAAGCTCCGGTATGTGACGAAGCTGCTCTACTACCTGCCTCAGAACTACCTGCCTTAATCGCTGCAATTCTACATCCTTTTCGTATTAATGACGAAGCATGTTTAAGCAACATTTCAGGTTTATCGATACTTTCGATATATAATAATTTAACTTTCGAACTCGTTTCAGGATCAAAACTTTCATCCATATATTTCACAATCTCTTCAACACCTAATTGAGCACTGTTTCCAACTGAATATACGCTTGAAAATTTTAAACCTTTTGGCACTCCCGACTCCATGATAAAAACCGCTGTAGCGCCCGAACCTGAAATAAAATCAACACCTTGTGAGTCAAGTTTGGGAATTGGAGTTGTAAATATTCCGTTATGATTTTGATTTAATACACCTACACAGTTTGGTCCAATCAGGCATGCATTATTTTCATTTACAATATCAACTACTTCTTTCTCTAATTTAGCACCTTCTTCGTTTTCTTCACTAAATCCAGCTGAAAGGATGATAAATGCTTTAGTTCCTTTTTGCTCTGCTAATAACCTTACTGTATCGGGACAAAATTTAGCTGCAATAGCTAAAATTGCCATATCAACTTGCGGTAAGTCATTTGGATTTTTAAAGCTTTTTATACCTTGTACTTCATCTAACTTAGGATTTGCAACATACAAATCGCCTTTAAAGTTTCCATCGATAAGATTTTTTAAAACTTTTCCACCGGGTTTTTGAACATTATCTGAACCACCTACAACTACAATACTCTTAGGATCAAGAAGCTGTTTTGTTATCATATTAATAATTTTTACTATTTTCTATTTTTACACAAATATACTAAAAAGAAAAGAGCTTCTTACTTACAATATGTAAGCATTTTGTCATATATATTTACAATTCGAAACTAATAATCAGGAATATTAACATGTTTGATAACTTACATTATTAAACATATTGTGCAACATATACATAAAAACATGTCATACAAAATAAAAGACGAAAAAGTCTTTTATTAAACATTTATTATTCAATGGATGTTATTAACTTTGTGAACAAATTAACAATTGCATTTTTATGAGCAAAACAATTGATACAATTTTAAAGCAAACTAATCTCTCTAAAGAAGATATCATCAGGCTTTTACAAACAAATAAAAAAGACAGAAATAAAATTTTTACTCATGCATCAAAAATAAAAGCGGAACATGTAGGAAGAAAAGTTTATTATCGTGGGCTTATTGAAATGTCGAACATTTGCAGTAAAAACTGTTATTACTGTGGTATTCGTTTAGATAATAAAAATGTTGAACGTTATGATATTAGTGATTATGACATTTTAGATGCAGCAAGATTTGCACATAAAAGCAATTATGGATCAATTGTATTACAAGCCGGAGAAATTACATCACTAAAATTCACAAAACGTATATCTAATCTTTTAAAAGAAATAAAAGAAATTTCAAACAACGAATTGGGAATAACCATTTCATTAGGCGAACAGCCTGATGAAGTGTACAAGGAATGGTTCGAGAATGGAGCTCATAGATATCTTCTTCGAATTGAATCATCGAATCCTGATTTGTATTATAAACTGCATCCAAAAGATAAAAAGCACGATTTTGAGACAAGACTAAGTTGCTTAAAATCACTTCAAAAAATTGGATATCAAACAGGAACTGGTGTTATGATTGGTCTACCTTTTCAAACTTATGAAGATTTAGCAAATGATCTTTTCTTTATGAAAGATTTTGATATCGACATGTGCGGAATGGGACCTTATATTGAGCATAATGAAACTCCTCTTTATGAATACAAAGATTTACTTATGCCAATTAATGATCGTTTTACTTTGACATTAAAAATGATTGCCCTTTTAAGAATTCTAATGAAAGATATTAATATTGCTGCTGCAACTGCATTGCAAGCAATTGATCCAATTGGACGTGAAAAAGCAATAAAAGTTGGAGCAAATATTATTATGCCGAATGTTACTCCGGGAATGTATCGCGACAGCTATAAACTTTACGAAAACAAACCTTGTACCGATGAAGAAGCTGCAGATTGCACTAACTGCATGGAAGTTCGCATCGGAATAACCGGAGATGAAATTGGTTATGGCGAATGGGGCGATTCGAAACATTATATTGAAAGAAGAAAGAAAATAAATTTTTAGTATTTCTTAAGAATTAATAATAAATTTGGATTTATTAAATAAATAATAAATTATTAGAAATGAAAAACGTAATAATAATTAGCTTAATTAGCTTAATTTCTTTGAATCTATTTTCGCAAGAAAATATTTATAATAATAAGTTTACTGACAATTCAATGTTCTTATTTAATTCTTTTGAAGACGGAGAAGCTTATTTTAATGATGGCGGAATATCTAAAGCCAAATTCAATTACAATGTGGTGTATGAAGAAATTTGTTTTGTAAAAGGAAGTCAAATTTTAACAATTTCAAATTCTTCCACATTAGATTCTATTAGAATTGGAAACGCCAGCTTTTTACAAATTAATAAAAAGGTTTATGAGATAATATCCTTTGATAAAATCAAAGTACTCCTTTATAGAAAACCGAATTTATCTTCTTCAAAACCTTCAGGAGCTTATGGAACATCATCAACTACTGCATCTGTGTCAAAAAAGACTTCTTTTTATACAGGTAGAGGAATATGGGGAGGAGAACATTGTAATATTCATAATGAATCTGATACTGGGATACCTATATTAAAGAAAATCTATTTATTAATAAACAACGAATTGATTCTTGCATCTAAATCTCAAATTAACAAACGGTTTAAGGATCATAAAACAGAAATTAAAAGCTTTGTTTTAGATAATAGTATAAATTTCCAAAATACTAAAGATATTATTGAGCTAACTAAATACTTGGGAAAATTTATTTAAGGTAAGATAAATTAAATATACTAATTTTATAATATCCAATTTACTCATTTTGAAATTTTAAATGAATCCATTCTGTTCAAATAATTTATACCACAATTTTGGCAAAGGCCTATTCGAATGCTGGATTTGCTAAATTCCTACTTATTATTCCTTTTATTTCAATTTTATATTATTGGTAATTAATCCTTAATTAATCAAAAACTATTATTAAAACTGATTTAAGAACATCGATTAACGATATAAGATTTAAGAAGTTTAAAATCAAAAATCGTTATTCGTTCATTATTCAATATTCAATATTCAATATTCAAATAAAAAAGGAAAAATGTTAGGAACAATCTTCGATATTAAGCACTTTGCGGTACACGATGGTCCTGGAATTCGGCAAACTATATTTTTTAAAGGATGTCCTTTAAATTGCTGGTGGTGTCACAATCCTGAGAGTCAAGACGTAAACCCTGAAAAATTTATTAAAATAAACAAACTTGATGGAAAAGAATTCCGAAAAGAAGTTACTGTTGGATATAAAATTGCTGTAGATGAGCTTTTTAAAATAATTTTAGGAGACCAGGTTTTCTTTGAAGAATCCGGAGGTGGAGTCACTTTTTCTGGTGGAGAACCTTTAATGCAAATTGATTTCCTTTATAAAATAGCTAAATTGTGTAAGCAAAACAACATACATACTTGCATTGATACCACAGGTTTTGCATCTGACAAAGAAATTAAAAAAATTGCTGAAGTAACAGATCTTTTTCTATACGATATTAAACTCATAGATAACGAGCTTCACAAAAAATACACAGGTGTTCATATCGACAAAATTTTAAGAAATTTAAAATGGCTTGATCAAAATAATAAAAAAGCCATATTACGATTTCCTGTAATCCCGGGAATTACCGATACTGAAAAAAATATCTCTGAAATAAAATCTTTTATTAAATCTTTAAAAAACATAAATCAGATTGATTTATTGCCATATCATAATATTTCGAATGGTAAATACTCTAGATTTAAAAAGGAAAATAAAATGAGCAATACTCAGGCCTTATCCGATAATGACATGAAGCTATTAAAAACAGAATTTGAATCAATTGAATTTAATGTGAGTATTGGTGGATAATTAATAATTAAAGAAATGAACACAAGAATAAAAAAACTGCGAAACCAAAGTTTAACAGCTGTAAATAAATTATCACCGGAAAGAGCAATTCTGGTTACCGAATTTTATAAAAAGGATATTGCCAATCAGGTTTCTTCCCGACAATTGTCGGGACCTGTAAAACGCGCAATGACTTTTAAATATATCCTTGAAAATAAAAAGATTTGCATAAACGAAAACGAACTAATTGTTGGAGAACGTGGTCCTGCCCCAAAAGAAACTCCAACCTACCCCGAAGTAAGTTTACATTCAATACAGGATTTGGATATATTGGATACAAGGCCTAAAGTTTGGTTTAGGGTTGATAATGAAACCAAAGAAATTTATGAAAAGGAAATTATTCCATTTTGGAAAGGGAATTCTCAACGTGATAAAATATTTGCTCAATTATCTGACGAGTGGAAAGCAGCTTATGAAGCTGGTGTTTTTACTGAATTTCAAGAACAACGAGCTCCCGGACATACAGTTGCAGGCAAAAAGATTTTCCAAAAAGGAATGTTGGATCTGAAAAAAGAAATTCAAGAATCTATCGCAAAACACAAATCTTCCAATGATCCAAAAGTTTCAGACAAAATAGAAGAACTTAAAGCAATGGATATTGCAGCAAATGCAATTATTGCATTTGCCCATCGACACGCAATAACATTAATTAATTTAGCTGAAATTGAAAAAGACGAACAAAGGAAGATGGAGCTAATTGAAATGGCAAGAGTTTGCCGAAAAGTTCCCGCTAATGCTCCAGAAACATTCCACGAAATGCTTCAGCATTACTGGTTTATTCATTTAGGAGTAATAACAGAAGTAAATCCCTGGGACTCGTTTAATCCCGGCAGATTAGATCAACATTTGTATCCATTTTATAAGCAAGAAATTAAAAACGGATCTCTTACTAAAGAAGAAGCTATTGAATTATTACAGGCATTCTGGATTAAATTCAACAACCACCCATCGCCACCTAAAATGGGTGTTACTGCTTTAGAAAGTAATACATACACCGATTTCTCATTAATTAACCTTGGTGGACTTAAAGAAGATGGAACGGATGCAGTTAATGAACTTACTTATATTTTACTTGATGTTATTGAAGAAATGCGTATTCTTCAACCAAGCTCAATGGTACAAATAAGCAAAAAGAATCCTGACAGTTTTGTACAACGCGCAATAAAAATTTCAAAATCAGGTTTTGGCCAACCATCATTTTTCAATACCGATGCCATTATTAAAGAATTGATTAATCAAGGTAAATCGATTATTGATGCACGAAATGGTGGAGCAAGCGGCTGTGTTGAAACAGGGGCCTTTGGAACTGAAAGTTATATATTAACCGGATATTTTAATCTTAATAAAATACTTGAGATTACCTTACACAACGGTATTGATCCCAAAATAAATAAAAAAATTGGTATAAAAACCGGTGATCCAAGGAGTTTTAAAAATATAGATGAATTACTAGATGCATATAAAAAACAAGTCAACTACTTTGCCGACATTAAATTAAAGGGCAATAATATTATTGAAAAACTATATGCAGAACAACTTCCTGTTCCATTTTTATCATTAATTATTGAAGATTGTATTTCAAATGGAGTTGATTATAATGCCGGCGGCGCGCGTTATAACACAAGTTATGTTCAAGGTGTCGGACTGGGAAGCATTGCCGATAATTTATCATCAATCAAATACAATGTGTTCGACCATAAAAATATTACTATAGACGAATTATTAAAAGCAATGGAAGCTAACTTCGAAGGATACGATCAATTACGTCATGATTTGATTTATGAAACTCCCAAATATGGAAATGATGACGATTATGTTGATTCTTTGGCTGTAGATGTCTTTAATATTTTCTATGATGCGATTAATAGCAAACCAACATACCGTGGGGGAAAATTCAGAATTAACATGCTGCCTACTACGAGCCATGTATATTTTGGCAGTGTTATTAAAGCAACAGCCGATGGACGAAAAGCCTTAGAACCGCTTTCAGAAGGAATTAGTCCGTTTCAGGGAGCCGATAAAAAAGGGCCGACTGCTGTGTTAAAATCTGCAGCTAAAATTGATCATATTAAAACCGGCGGTACATTGTTGAATCAAAAATTTTCACCATCATTTTTTAAAGATGACCAGAGTATTACTAAGCTTTCGCATTTAGTAAGAAGCTATTTCAAAATGGACGGGCATCATATTCAGTTTAATGTAGTGAGCGCTATAACACTTCGTGATGCTCAAAAATATCCTGAAAAACATACAGATTTAATTGTAAGAGTTGCCGGATATAGTGATTATTTCAATGACCTGGGCGAAAACTTGCAAAATGAAATTATTAGACGAACAGAACACGAAGATTTTTATTAAATTAGACAACTTAAAATTCATACCATTAAATAAATTATAATATTAAATCAATAACTAAAAAAATCATGTTACGTAAACTTTTATCAATTCTAATTATCCTTACACTTGGATATCAATACAATGCCAATGCATGTACAATAATTGCTGTTGGGAAAAAAGCCTCGGCTGATGGTTCAAATATTATATCACATACCGATACTGGTCCTGACTCTAGAATATTTGTTGTTCCTGCACAAACATTTAAACCGGGAGAAAAAGCTGCTGTATATTGGGGAATTCAGGATGCAGACCGTGCTTTAAACGATGACGGAATAATTCTAGGTTATATTCCACAAGTTGAAAAAACTTTTAAATATTTCCAGTCAGCTTATTCACATGTTAACGAATATCAGCTGGGGATTGGCGAAAGCACAACCGCTCAGAGATACGAACTTGCTTGTACTCGCGAGAATGGCAAGCAAATTATGACCATTGAACAAGCTCAGATTTTTGCTTTACAACGATATAAAAACGCACGTGAAGCTGTTCAATTTATCGGTGATTTAATGATTACATACGGATTTTTACCATCGAGTGGTGATGGTTCTGAAACGCTTGTTATTGCCGACACAGAAGAAATATGGGTGTTTGAAGTTTTTGGAGTTGGACAAGGATGGACCCCGGAAAGCGGAAAACCCGGAGCAATTTGGGCAGCTCAAAGATTACCAGACGATGAAGCTACAATGATACCAAACTGGAGCATTATTAAAGAAATCAATGCAGAAGACGGTAAAAACTTTATGGTATCAGATAATTATATGCAGGAAGCTATTGATAGAGGATGGTACGATCCAACATCAGGAAAACCATTTATTTGGCAGGATGTGTACACTCCATTACCTGTTGAATATGCAACTAGCCGATTTTGGCTTTTCCATCAAACCTTTGTGCCTAATTTAAAAGAATGGCCCAACAGGTTTCCTGATGGAAATCCTTATAAAGGAATTCAACCATATTTCCAATATGTTGAGCCAGTATCAATTTATCCATTCTCTGTTAAACCAGAAGAAAAGATTTCTGTTCAGGATGTTATTGCATTCCAGCGATCAACATTCGAAGGTACCATCTACGATATGACTTATGATCCAAACTGGCTAGTACCTGACGGAAAAGGTGCTTACGAAAAAAGTCCTTTGGCTACACCGTTTCCAAGTAGCGATTTACGAAAACTTTTAAAAATTACCTATCGTCGTCCGGTTGCTCGACACCGTGGACATTACGGAATGGTTCTTCAGCTCCGCGATTGGTTGCCAAACGAAATTGGTGGAGTTTACTGGGTATATCTTGATAATCCATATTTTAGTCCTTATGTACCTATTTATGCAGGGAATTTATCTGTTGCTGAAACTTATAATATTTATGATCCAAACAAATACGATGAGAAATCAGCACGTTGGGCTATAGATTTTGTTGATAACCTGGCAAATCTCAAATTTCAAAAAATCGCTAAAGATGTTAGAGCTGTGAGAACTCCTTTTGAAGATGAAATGTTTAAAAATCAAAAGGCAATTGAAGAAGAAGCAATGAAGCTTTATAAGAAAAATCCGGAAAAAGCTCAGGAATATTTAACAAATTATTCAAATAAACTTATGAATGATGTTACAAAAATGTTCCTTGATTTAAGAAATCAGATCATTACAGACTATACAAATAATCACGAATAAATTAAAAAGCTATTTGCCTTTAGGCATTGACCATTAGAAAATAAAATCCATGCTTTGTTTAAAGTATGGATTTTTATTTGAGTGAAACTCACATTTTATTATCTTCACAAAATATAACAAGGAATTAATGAATTTGATAAAGTATATAAACCAACCTTTTCCTAAAGCAGAATCCAGATGGAGAGTCATTATTTTCATCAGTCTGTTTGTAGCATTATTCCTAATAGTCTTTCAACCTTTTGGAATAAATCTTTTCAAAAGTAATATCAAAATATTAATCCTTTCAGGATATGGTTTAGTAACTTTTATTGCTCTATTTATTAATCTTATTTTAGTTGAAAACACCTTCCAAAAATTCTTTGCTGAGAAAAACTGGACCATTTGGAAAGATTTCATTTGGTTAATATGGATTATTTTTTCAATTGGTTTGGGCAATGCTTTATACACTTTTTACATTTTTGACAATCTTACATTTAATATACAAGTCTTAATTGTATTTCAATTTACCACATTAAAAGTTGCAGTAATTCCAATTACAATACTAATTATTTCAAAACAAAAATATTTATTGCGTAAAAATTTAAACTCGGCTAATGATTTAAATAAAAGTTTAGATCAAATCAAAACCGGAATTAATAAAAATCAACTTATTCGTTTTTATGCCGATAACGACAAAGATTTTATCGAATTTAATAATGATGATCTTTATTTTATTGAATCATCAGGGAACTACATTGAAATCTATTTATTGTGTGAAGATAAAATTATTCGCAAAACCTATCGTAGTGCTTTAAAACGAGCTTTAGATTTTTTTGACGATACTCCTGAAATAGTTCAATGTCACAGGGCTTTTATAGTTAATACTAATAAAATTATAAATGCCAAAGGCAATTCTCAGGGATTACGATTAAGTCTTCAAAATTGTGATATTGAAGTTCCTGTTTCCCGAAATTATGTTGATTTGGTTCGTAGCAGCAATTAATAATCAACAAATTTTGTAATACAAATTAAAATTCTTTCAGTTTCCAAATTGAATCAAACCTGTTAATTTATCTTGTAATTAATCACTTGTACTTGTATTTCATCACACAATCTATCCATACATCACATAAGCTTGTCGTCTGTCCCAAATCTATTGTTGAGTAACATTTTCATCTTACAATTGTATCGACAAAACAAATGTTGAATTTTAAATTTTAAAAAAGATGAAAGAAATTATTTTAACAGTACTATTAACTTTATGTGCAATTTTTATATCATCAGCTCAATTTGATGATCGTTTTTATTTTCCTTCTAAAGAATGGAATAAAATAGAAAATATTGAGTATGATGAAATGTTTTTTGAAATAGACTCTGTAAAATTAAATGCTATACTTTTAAAACCAGAGACCAATCCAAAAGCAACCATAATATTTTATCATGGAGCCGGAGGAAATATTTCAACATACACCAATATTACAAAACCACTTGTTCTTGCAGGGTATCAGGTTTTTATGCCAGACTTTAGAGGATATGGAAAATCAACAGGAACTCCTACACATTTAAATATTGCTCAAGATGCACAAATTATATTTGATAAAATTATTGAAAAAGAAAACTTTGAACACTTACCAATAATCATTTATGGAGCTTCGATGGGAACTCAAATTGCAACCAAAATCGCCAAAGATAATCAATCTAAAATAGCAGGTTTAATTCTTGATGGTGCTTTGAGTTCGTTTACTGATATAGCATTGCTTTCAGTTCCTGCAGAACAAAGACAAATGATAGCGCAATATGTTACATCACCATATTCAGCCAAAAACGATATAAAACAAATTGAAAACCTACCTAAATTAATTATTCATAGCAAAGAAGATAAATCCGTTCCTTTTTCACAAGGTGAAACAGTTTACAATAATGCATCAGAGCCAAAAGAATTTTGGGTTTATAATGGAGAGCATCTTAAATCTGCTATTAATTATCCAGAGCTCTTTATACAAAAAATTAATTCCATTACAAACTCTTCTAAAACAATACAAGAATAAAAAATATCATAAAATCAAATGTTTAATTTAAATTTTAAAAAGATGAAAAAAGTATGGTTTGTTTTATTAGCGATTGCTTTAATTATTACCGGAGCAATTCTATATTTTAATGGAAACTCAAATATCTTAAGTGCTGGTGAATTTGCTTATGGATATTTTGCCGCAGGTGATTTTGCCTTAGGTGTATTTGCAGCAGGCAAATTTTCAGCAGGTATTTTCTCTATTGGTATTTTTTCAGTAAGTATTTTTAATGTTGCCATTTATTCTGTTGGAATTTTTGTAATTGCTTACAAAAAACGATTACCCAAATTAATGGTTAGTGATTCGGAAGAAAAAGAAAATCAATAATAAAACATTAAATTAAAATGAGTAGAGTCAGGATATGCCCTGACTCTACTATATATCATAAAAATATCTAATACAATTTATTATAACTTTACTTTATTTAAAGCAAGTACATTTAACATCCAGTTTGGCAAAGGTTTCCTTGGGTCTCTTTTTTTCATATTTAGATACCATCCAAACTTTTTCATTATAGGTACTTTATGTGTTTCAACAAATTCAATTAAAGTTCCATCGGGATCTTCAATATAAGAAAAGTGGCCGGCAGCTTCGCCCATATCAAAACTATTATTTTCGTTATGTTTTACTGAGCTATCAACAGTAAATGGAAAACCTCTGGATTCACAGTCTTGTTTTAAAGCTTCCATTCCACTAATATCATAACATAAATGTATAAAGCCTAAATCACCCCAGAATCTGTCTTTAAAAATCTTTTTAGGTTCTCTGTCTAAAACCTGAATTAACTCAATTGTACTTTCACCAAGCAATTTACTAAAACTACCTTGCCTTTTCCGGCTTGATTTTAAAAGAACTCTTCTGAATTTCTTATCACCTCCTGGAAGTGCTGAAAAATCATTAAATGCTTCTTCTTTATCATAAACCACTCGGTCGTATCCAAGAATATCGCTATAAACTTTGCGGGCATTTTCTATATCTGTTACTCCAATAATTGCTCCGGCAATTGCTCCTGTTAATTTGTTAGTTTTTCTAAACCAGTCAGTTGCTTCAACTACCTGAAAAACATTACCGTATAAATCTTTCACAAAGAAATGATTTTCATATAGATCACCTAATATATCAAGATTTCGTGATTTAAATACATTGTAAGCTTTTTTTACATCAGGGCTTTTAATTTTAGCTATATTAATACCTAAATCACCCAGTTGTATTTCAAAATCAGGTCCAACAGGAGTTCTACTAGTATACTGCCATATCTCAAATCCACCACCACCAGATATATTCATGGCAAGAGCAGCATGGCGCTTATGAGGTTTACCTCCGGTATAAGGTAACATTAACTCTGCAACAGTATCATCTTCAAAAATTCGGATATCCATTCCAAAATTATCTTTATACCATTTCCATGCTTCGTAAACATCAGGCACTCCAATTCCAATTTGTTGTATTCCACTTATTAATTTAGTCATTTTAATATTTTTTATGTCGGCTTAATTTTGCGAGCTAATTTATAAAATAATTTAGGTAAGAATTTATGGATATATACCATTAATAATTCACTAGCCCCTATTAGTACTTCCTTTTTATCTTTTCTGATAGCATTAACATACTGTCTTGCACATTTTTCAACTGCTATTCCGGCATTCAATCCATCATCCATTTTACCATGTGCTGTGCCATCTTTTGTAAGAGCATGTATAGATATATTGGTTTTTATTCGACCGGGGAAAGCTATTAAAACTTTAATATTATGATTATATACTTCGGCTCTAAGTGTTTCGAAAAAACCGTGCAATGCGTGTTTAGCAGCAGAATATGCAGACCTTAAAGGAAATCCAAATTTACCCGAAATACTACTTGTAACTGCTATATATCCACCACCATTTTTAATCATATATGGCAAAACACTTTTGGTTAAAGCAATTGTTCCAAAATAATCAATCTCCATTATTTTTCTATCGATATCTAATGGTGTTTCCACAACTAACGATCTTTGACTAATCCCGGCATTATTTACTAAAACATCAATTTTACCAAATTTCTCAATTAAATTATCAGTTATTATTTGCGTCTTATCAATTTCAGTTACATCGAGAAATTGAATATAACATTCAGAACCCATTGATTCGCAGGTCGATCTTACCTTTTCTAACTCTGATTGTTGATTAGAAGAAATAATAAGCTTTGCTCCCCGTTGAGCAAACTCATAAGTTAAAGCCTCTCCTATCCCAGAAGAGGCCCCGGTTATCCAAACAACCTTATTTTTAAAATACATTTATTTAATATTTTAACGCTCTATCATTATAAAATGAAAAGGTATTGATATCATATCTGAAAAATCCTCACCTACTTCTTTCATATCTTCATCACTTTCAGCAAAATACCAGTATATTTTTATGTTTAACCCTTCTTCTGTAAAATCCTTTATAAGTACTAAAATATCTGAAATAAATTTTGCCGATGATGAATTAAAATAATCAAGTTTAAAATTAAACTTAAAACATTTTTCGTTAAATTCTTCTATTTTCTTTTTGTCAATTACTTTTTCAAAATGCTTCCGAAGTTTATAAATTATCGGGAAGTAAAAATCTCTTCCATTCTCCGGACGCGAATTACCTTGTATTTCAAATATGTAGTTAGCAGTATCAAATAATACTCTTGGAGATTTTTCTGTTGCAGGAATATTAAGTCCTTTCATATTATAAATCTATTTTTTTAAATTTAATTGCATTGCAAAATAAGAAAACTTATCGTTTATTTTTTCAAAATCATACCTGATTTTTTGTTTAGTAGTTTTAGCCATTACTATTAATCCTAAACCAGCACCACCTTTCGCAGAAATCTCAGCATTTGCCAACGATTTTTTATATAACTCATTTATTTCTTCAATAGTCAGAGCATTCAACTTATCAAGTCTGGGAATAATCTTATCTCTATTTTTATTGAGAATTACGTTACCTGTATGAATTAAAAAATCTTCCGCTATTTTTTCTACAATAAATCTTGGCGGATAGTTAATTAAAAGTTCATGTTTTTCCTCGCTTATATCCGAGTGCTTTAAAATATTATCAAGACATTCAACAGATAAAGAATATACTCTCTTTCTCATCATCTTATCATGTTGCTTATGAAATAAGAAAATCTTTAAATGATGTAAAATGCCATCAATAACATCTAAACTCATAAACCCCTTATGGTTGATAACAACATCGTAACTTTTCATAAAAAAATAATAGCTGAGCTTAGTATATAATTGGCTAATATATTACTAACCAAAAGATAAAATTAATGTTATTAATTAGAAAACAAAAAAATACTACCAATTTTATTGTTTCAATTTCATATTGATGTTATTACTGTACAAAAGTTTATCTTCTCGCATATTCTGTAACAGGGTTAGCAAAATTTTCATATAGATAATTATGTTTCTTGTTGATTATCAAATTATGAATGACCTAGACAGTTACTAAACATTTTAGTGCATTTTAGTGCATTTTAAATTTTTATTTTTATTAACTTGTTAACATTAATTTAACATTGATTTAATTAAAACTTAACCAAAAACAACATTTTCATACTGTATATAATATCTACTTTTAACCAAAATTATAAACAATATTAAAAATGGAAAATTTTTACATTATCCTGGTTGTAATCCTCTTTGCACTAGCTATTTCCGATTTAATAGTGGGAGTTAGTAACGATGCAGTAAACTTTTTAAATTCAGCCATTGGATCTAAAGTTGCACCTCGCTATATTATTATGATTATTGCAAGCTTAGGTATTCTTATTGGAACAACTTTTTCAAGTGGGATGATGGAGGTTGCCAGGAAAGGGATATTTCATCCGGATCAGTTCTACTTTTCGGAGATAATGATCATATTTCTTGCAGTTATGCTTACAGATGTTGTATTACTTGATGTATTTAATACATTAGGATTGCCAACATCAACTACTGTTTCGATTGTATTTGAACTTTTAGGCTCTGCGGTTGCTGTTTCATTAATTAAAATAAAGCATCTTGGACAAACAGTTGGCGATCTGAATAATTATATAAATTCGGGTAAAGCACTGGCAATTATATCAGGAATCTTACTGTCTGTCGTTGTCGCCTTTACCGTAGGTTCAATTGTAATGTACATTACGCGATTAGTATTTTCATTCAATTATAAAAAGACGTTCAAATATTTTGGTGCTATATGGGGAGGTATTGCAATTACTGCGATCACCTATTTCATCTTAATAAAAGGTGCTAAAGGATCATCCTTTTTAACTGCAGATACTACAAACTGGATTAAAGAAAATTCAAGTTTAATAATACTATATAGCTTTATTGGCTGGACAATATTATTACAATTGCTTTACTGGATTGTAAGATTAGATATATTAAAAATGATCGTTTTAGTAGGAACATTTGCACTGGCAATGGCTTTTGCAGGAAACGATTTAGTAAACTTTATTGGAGTACCTCTGGCTGGTTTAAAATCATTCCAGGCATTTATTGCTGATCCCGGAACTGATCCTGATGGTTTCTTAATGATTGCTTTAACAGGAAAAGCAAAAGCAAATACTTACATATTATTAATTGCTGGTATGGTAATGGTTATTACCTTATGGTTATCAAAAAAAGCAAGAAAAGTTACTGAAACTGAACTTAATTTAAGCAGACAAGGCGCTGGCAGTGAGAGGTTCGGTTCAAGTTTTCTTTCCAGAACTATTGTAAGAACAGCAATGGATATTAGTAGAACTGTTGACAAGCTTACACCAAATATATTTAAAAAAAGTGTATCAAAAAGATTTGACCAAACAGAATACAACATTAAATTAAGAAATCAGAAAGATGCACCTTCATTTGATATGGTTAGAGCATCAGTAAACCTAACTGTTGCAAGTATATTAATTTCACTTGCTACTTCAATGAAACTTCCATTATCAACAACCTATGTTACTTTCATGGTTGCCATGGGTACTTCTTTAGCCGATAAAGCCTGGGGAAGAGAAAGTGCAGTATATAGAATTACAGGTGTTATTACTGTAATTGGAGGATGGTTTATGACCGCCTTTACTGCCTTCACAGTTGCTTTTTTAATAGCATTGATAATTAGCTGGGGGGGAGCAATTGCAATTGCTGCATTTGTACTTCTTACATTATATATTGTCATACATTCTCACACTTCATTCCACAAAAAAGAAGCTGAAAAACAAAAAGTAAGAAGATTAGCTGATGAAGATTTGCGTGCAGAAAATATAATGACAAAATGTTCTTTGGAAGTTAGAAATATGCTTAAATCTGTTGTTAATGTATTTAGTGAAACAGTTGAGGGTTTAACAAACGGAGATCGTAAATTGCTTAAAAAAGTGTGCAAAGAGGTAGATGTGCTTAACGCAGATGCAAAGTACTTAAAAAACAATGTACATAATACACTTCTCAAATTACAAGAAGAAGAAGGCGAAACAGGTCACTATTATGTTCAGGTTATTGATTACTTAAGAGAAATGGCGCATGCACTTTCATTTATTTCAAATCCAAGCTACGACCATATCGATAATAATCACAAGCCTTTATTAAAAGCTCAGATTGATGAGTTAAATGAACTAAAGGAAAGTGGAACTGATTTATTCGAAGCTATAATTTTTACTATTGATAATAAACAATTTGAAAACATACCAAATTTAATTGAGAAACAGCAAAATATTCTTGACAGTTTAAAAGATGGCCGGAAAAACCAGATTAAACGAATAAAAAATGACGAAGCCGGAACACGAAATAGCATTTTATATCTGGGTATTTTAAATGAAATTAAAAACTTCTTATTACAATCAATTAACCTTGTAAAAGCTCAACGTGACTTTGTGGAATATCAATTAAATAATAAAAAATAGTATAATAATTACCTGAATAAAAAAGCTCGGAAAAACCGAGCTTTTTTATATCCAACTCCTTTTATTGTTTTAATATGATCATCACCAATTTTCTCTCTTAACTTTCGTATATGAACATCAATAGTTCTGTCACCAACAATAACATTATCGCCCCACACAGCACTAAAAATTTCGTCACGAGTAAAAACTCTGTCAGGCTTTGTAATTAAAAGAACTAATAGTTCAAACTCCTTTTTAGGAAAAACCAGCTCTTCTCCGTCCTTAATTACAATATATTTTTCTCTGTCAATAATTAGATTTGATTGTTTAATGATAAGATTTTCTCCTTTTTCATCTTCGTTAACAGCCTTAAATCTTTTTAACAAAGCTTTTATTCGGCTAACTATAACTTTTGGTTTTACAGGTTTAGTAATATAATCATCAGCACCTGCATCAAACCCTGCTATTTGAGAATAATCTTCGCCCCTTGCAGTTAAAAAAGCTATTATCGTATTTTTAAAATTCTTGTCCTGTCTTAATATTTCACAAGTTTCAATACCATCCATTTCAGGCATCATTACATCCAGCAATATTAAATGAGGGTTAATTTTCTTAGCCTTCTCAATGGCTTCTTTACCATTCTGTGCAGTATGAACTTCATATCCTTCGTTGGAAATATTATAACTTAAAAACTCCAGGATATCAGGCTCGTCATCAACTAATAAAATTTTATAATTACCGGTTTCCATTTTTTAATTAATTCATTAAAACTAAATAGCTAAATTATAATATATTTTGTAATCTAATGAGAATAAATTGTTAAGTAATTGTTAAATAATATTATAAATTGGAGCAAGGAAATATCGAATTAATCAGATTGCATCAACTTATTAATTTTAAGAATATAGTTCGGATCAATACAAAGCTTATGAAAATAATCTACTGCAGATGCAGGCGCAACACCCGGGAAATCGCCTTCGTTACCTAACATGTCTGTAATAACCTGAAAATGTAAATGTGGTGGCCAATTACCATTAATGTTTTCATCACCAATATTAGCGATTACATCTCCTCGCCTAAGCTGCTGTCCTTTTTCTTTATCCTGAATTGAATCAAGACTTAGATGTCCGTATAAAGTATAGAATATTTCACCTTCGATTAAGTGCTCTAAAATCAAGGTTGGACCGTAATCACCAAATGTTTCGTTATTTTTAAAACTATGAATAACTCCCGGTAATGGTGAGTAAATTGGAGTACCGGCTTCTGCCCAAATATCAATTCCTAAATGAATACTTCGAGGTTCACCGTCATTATAGAAATGCTTGCTTCGTTTATAAATTAATCTATCTTCAAAATATCCACCAACACCAACCTGCTTTTTCTCTTTCTTGAGTGTTTTAAAAACATATTCGGTTAAAGATCTGGTACTATCCATGTCTACCTCATGCAAATCGATATTCTTATCAGAGAAATCAAAAACATGAACATTTTTATCACTAAATTCAATATCAATGATTCTTGCAAAAAAATCCCTGTTTTCCCGAAGTATTTTAATGATATGATCAGTTTTATCCATTACTGATTTTTTATGCAAGATAACGAAAATTGGACTTAAATTAAAGTGATATTTAATAATTATAAAATAAAAAAAACGAACAAATGTCCGTATTTAATAGGATAAATTACTAATAATTATTTTGATATTCTTTCAATTTTCACATTAACACTATAACCAAAACTATTGATGTTCCGGTCTTAACAAATCATTTACTGTTTTTACAGGATTAAAAATTAAGATTGGCACTTCAACAAATATAGTATCCCAGTTTGCCATAGCACCATTCCATAGCCCGGATAGTTCCTGTGCTTTTAATTCCTTACCATCTTTCGATTTTCAGAAATAAAACCTGTATTTAAATCGCGGTATTCACATCTTCAAAAGGAGATTCGGAAGAGATTATTTCAAAGGTCTTTTCCATATGTTGAAAGGCGGACTCTAAATCGGAATAATCCAACTTTTTTCCTTTCCCTGAAGCGATCTCTATTTTTTTAGTTACCGGAAGATAAGAGAAATTGCTTGTAGCTGACCTTAATATTTCTCATATCGGTTTTTTGCTTTTCTTTTGCTTGGAATAAGGATGTTTAAAGTATTGATAAAATCCAACTGTCAGAAACCCATAAGCCAAAATAAAAAAATAATAACTGAAACCGAAAGGAGTTGAATGGAGATAAGAAACAAAAAGTAATACTAAAAAAGTAAGAAGCAATAAACTGTTTTGGACAAAATTTACAAAAATAGCCCATCTTTTATTTTTAAACAAAGCAATGGTTATAACAATTTTAATAAGTAACAAACCGGCTAAAACAGGAATGATATTAGATGTAACGAAATCAAAAGTTGTGTAGCTGTCGCCTGTCAGAAGAATACCAAAAACAAAGGTTAGAAAAATGGCAAAAATTAATCCCACAGATTCGATAATCTGCCAAACAAGCAAAAAAGTAATGAATACCGGTCGTTCCATTTTATTTATAAAATATTAAGTAATTCCTCCATCTCGGTTTCGTAATCATATTGTAAATCTTCATGCAATAACGATATTGTTTTTCTGATCAACTCTATTTGTCGATTGTAGAGATTCCGAAGTGCAGTACTTCTTTGAATAGACGGTTTGAATTTATTTAGCTTTAAACAAAAAAAAATAAGTAATTCTACTTCCGTTTCTTTTTTCTGTGAATAACGAATATATTTCTTGATATTTTTTAATATTTTTCGAATACTCTTTCTTATATAGTAATAGCTTTTCCGATTTATTTGCCCAAATTGTTCGTCGATATCTCTTTTTACACTTTCGATATAAGCGAATTCATCGTATGATTCAAACAAAAGATAAGTTAATAATTCTTTATTTTCTTTTTTAAACCTAGACAATCGGAGACATAACTCAAGCAATTCTTTTGGTGAACGTGTGCTTAATTCTTGTTTAATTTCTTTGACTGATGCGGCTTTCATATAAACTATTTAGAGAAAGTTTGAAGATAATGTTTTATTAGGAAAGATAAAAGTTACTGGTAGTTCTCACATTCGCAGTCATTCCTTATTAGTAATTCTTAATTAATAATAGTAGAGCCCTCAATATAAGTAGTATCATTAATAATGGAATCCTCAAGCATTCTAAGCTCAAGTTCTTTTTCAACCATTTCAAATTGCTTAATCAACATCATATAATTTTCTTTAATAGATTCTTGTTCTTTAAGCAACACCTTATTCTTCTCACCCATTTCATAATATAAAAATGCCCGATCTAAAAGAATCCCCGCTAAGAAAAATATAATTACAAGAATTGTAACCTTGGACTTTCTCATTTTTTTCTTATCAATTTGTTACTAAGTTAAACATATAGCTTAAATTATCAAAATGAAGAAAGTAGTTTAGAGCTTGCCTTGCTGCCACAAACAAATGAGGGTTAATTGAAAAAAATTGAAGATAACAAAAAACCCGGACAAAAGTCCGGGTTAATCAATATAAATTACTTGATGCTATTCTGTTACACTTTCAATCTTTACATCAACGGTATTCGATTTAGAAAAATCTACATTAACTGTTTCAACTTTTTTCTTATAAGAAATATATGAGGCTGTAATTTCAAGTTTACCTTCTCTTACTCCATCAATTTCGAAGTTACCATCAAAGTCAGAGTAAACACTTTTTCCTGATCCTTTAACAGTTAATTTCACTCCTGTTAGAGCTTCACCGGTAATATTGTCTAAAACTTTTCCTGAAACCGAAGTAGTCATTACAGCACTTTCAGCACTGCCGTTTTCTTCATTTGCTGCATTCGCAAAAGATATTGAGAAAACTAAAAAACTTATTAATATTATTGCTATCTTTTTCATTTTTATTTTGTGTTTTTATTTACATATTTATTTACATGACAAATGTACAAAGTGAATATTATTCAAATATTATTACAAAATAATCATTTCGTTAACTTAACATTAATTTAATGTTAGCTATATTAATTCTATGTAATATTGCAAACGAAAAAAAATCTAATTCAAGCCAAAAATGAAACTATATCGGCAAATTTTTCTAACACTCCTTTTTAGTTTGGTGTTTTTTTCTAACAACCTGTTTTCACAAGATGAAGAAAATAAATTTGAACCATCAGGTAATGTTCATGTTAAAGTATTCAGTAATTTTCATTATCAATTATTTACAGATGAACAAGAATCTGCCTTCGCAGTTGACAGAGCATATTTTGGATACGAATATTTTATGTCGGAAAACTTCTCTGTAATTATCAAACTTGATATCGGTAGTCCAAATCAGGATTCACAATACGATATTTTAAAACGCTATGCTTATTTTAAAAATGCAGCTTTAGTTTATAAAAAAGATAAACTTACTTTCAGGTTTGGTATAATCGATTTGTATCAGTTTAAAGTTCAGGAAAAATTCTGGGGGCACAGGTACATTTATCTATCATTCCAGGATAAACATAAATTTGGTAGTAGCGCCGATTTGGGAACTTCGGTATCATATAAATTCAATGATTTTATTTCGGCTGATTTAACCCTAATGAATGGCGAAGGATATAACCAACTGCAAAACGATAATACCTATAAAAGCGGATTAGGAATTACAATACTTCCAGTAAAAGGATTAACAGCCCGCTTTTATGTAGATTATACCGAGCAAGATGAAATCCAATCCACATGGTCATCGTTTGTTGGTTATGATTTTAATAAAATTGCAAGAATTGGAGTTGAATATAATTATCAGGGAAATAATAAATACGAAAAAGACCACGACCTACAAGGTTTTTCAACATATGCATCGTACAATGTTTTCGAAAAGTGGGAACTTTTTGCCCGTTACGATAAATTATGGTCGAATACTATAGAAGGAGAACCTTACGACTGGAATATCAATAAAGATGGTAGTGCAATTATAGCAGGTATTCAGTACAGTCCTATTAAGAACATTAAAATCGCTGCAAATTATCAAGATTGGTATCCTTATGCTCAAAACATTGATAACGAGTCATATTTTTATTTAAATTTTGAATATAAATTTTAACATTTAAACTTATGATTTCGAATATATTTAAAATTGCAGGTATTTTTATTATTATATTATTAATATCATTTTCATGTCGTAAAAGCGACATAGTTATTGATAATGGTACTACCATTACTGACGATGGAAGCGGAACAGGAACTGTAACCTGGACAGCGGATAAAGAATACATACTCGAAGGTTTTGTATTTGTAAATCCCGGCCAAACACTTACCATTGAGCCCGGAACAGTTATTCGCGCAAAAACAGGGCAAGGCGAAAATGCCAGCGCATTAATTGTTGCCCGTGGAGCTAAAATAATTGCCGAAGGAACAAAAGAAGAACCAATCATTTTCACAGTTGAAAGCGATGATCTGGAAGGATCAGTACCTGTCGAAGCCCGTGGTTTATGGGGCGGTGTAATTATTTTAGGTAATGCTCAATTGAACAGTGAATTTAACGAATCAAAAATTGAAGGAATTCCTATTTCTGAAACCAGAGGTATATATGGAGGATCTGTTAACAATGATAATTCAGGAATTTTAAAATATGTGTCGATACGTCATGGTGGTACAAACATTGGCGAAGGAAATGAAATCAACGGATTAACATTCGGTGGTGTTGGTTCCGGAACAACTATCGAATATGTCGAAGTAATCTCAAATGAAGATGATGGTTTTGAATTTTTCGGGGGAACAGTAAATTGTAAATATTTAGCATCTGCATTTTGTGGCGATGATGCTTTCGATTTTGATGAAGGTTATCGTGGCAAAGGGCAATTCTGGTTGGCTATTCAGGCTTCATCCTTAGGAGATCATTTGGCTGAACATGATGGTGGAACTGATCCAGTTTATGGTGAACCATTTTGTATTCCTGAAATTTATAATGCAACATATATTGGTAATGGACATTTAAACTCAACAAACTTAATGACCTTTGCCGACAATGCAGGAGGTAAATATTATAACTCCATATTTATTAATCAGATAAATGGTATTAAAGTTGAATATGTAAGTGGATTTAACGATAGCTATCATCAATTTGAGAATAACAATCTGATATTCGAGAATAATATTTTTTATGATATAGAGGGTAATAACAATTCATCTATTTTTTCGATTGTAACAGAATCAAGTGATGATTTAACTGATGAATTAATGGCATTACAAAACTATTTTGTTAGTGCAGGAAATAAAGTTTACGATCCTGAAATCGAAATCACCGAAACAGATTTTAATATCGTTCCGGCTGGCGATGTAGAAAGTAATTTGGCTGCATATCCTGAAGAGTGGTTCGATGATGTTACTTACAAAGGAGCCATCGATCCTTCCGGTTACAATTGGCTGGATGGCTGGTCATTGTTAAGTGAATCGGGAAAGATCAGATAGGCTAATTAGAGTCTGTCCATAACTAAAAATGCTTGCTTAAGTATGAAATTCCAAATAACAAATAACAAAAAATAAATAAATTTCAAGTTCCAAATTCAAAACTCCAAACCCTTCTTAATAAAAGCAATATTGATATTTTAGTCATTGTAATTTGCGATTTATTTGTATTTTGATTTTTGGTATTTTTAGTTATAAAAATTTCTACTTTATAGACAAACACTAATTAGGGTTGATGTTTCGGTCTTAATAACCTGAGCTCGAGATAAGAATTTTTTACAGCTTCATGGGGTTTTTCATAGACAA